>JAODNL010000635.1 GCA_025465405.1 Pseudonocardiales bacterium
CGGCTACATCGTCGTGTTCCTGTCCCTTGCCTGGGCTCGGTTCAGCGGCAAGGACGTCACGGCCTAGTCACTGCAGGTAGTTCTCGACCTCGTCGATCGGGCGCTCCTTGGCTTCGTCCGGGTTCTCGCCACTGTCCTCGCGGGCCCGTCGCTGACGCAGGAGATCCCAGGCCTGGTCGAGCTGGCGTTCGAGTGACTCGAGGCGCAGGCGGTCCTCGTTGTTGAGTCCACGCCCCAAGTGGCTCTCCCGCAGTTGCTTCTCCTCGGTGACCAGGTCGTGGATGTGCTCGAGGATCGTCTTGTCGTTCACAGTGGTTGCCCTTCGGGTTGCTGGCTGCGGACGGTCAGCGCGATCACGCCGGCCGCGGCGACGAGCAGTCCGATGCAGCACGCGGTGACCACCCGATAACCGTGCACCATGACCGCCACCTGACGGTAGGCCTCGCCGTGCAGGCCGGCCAACGGGGGCAGGATCGCCACCGCCAGCAGACCGCCCGCCCGCGAGATCGCGTTGTTCACCCCGGACGCGATGCCCACGTCGTCCCCGGGCGCCGCCGCCATCACGGTCGCGGTCAGCGGCGCCACCAGCGTGGTCAGGCCGACGGCGAACAGCAGCACCCCGGGCAGGATGTCGGTCAAGTACGCGCGGTGCGTCGAGTCGACGCGCAGCAACAGCGCCAGGCCGGCCGCCGCGACCAGCGGTCCCGCCATGAGCTGCGCGCGCGGGCCGATGCGGGAAGCGAGCGCGCCGCTGCGGGCCGAGAACAGCAGCATGATCACTGTGACCGGCAGCGTCGCCAGACCCGCGGTAAGTGCGCCGTAGCCCGCGGCCACCTGCAGGTCCAGGACGAGCACGAAGATCACCGCGCTGAGCGCCGCATAGGTCAGGAACGTCATCACGTTCGTCCCGCTGAACGTGCGGTTGTCGAACAGCGTGAGCGGGACGAGCGGTTCACGCTGCCGGCGCTCGGCGAGGACGAACGCGACGCAGAAGGCAAGCCCGGCCGCGACGGTGCCGAGAGTCGTGGCCGACCACCCGTCCGACCCGGCTTGGGTCGTGCCGAACGTGAGGCAGCCGAGGCCGGCGGCGACCAGGAGGGTCCCTGCGACGTCGAGGTGGGGTGGCCGGTGGATGGCGCGTGTCTCCGGGACGTAGCGAACGCCGAACACGATGACGGCGGCGGCCAGCGGCAGGTTGATGGCGAACGCCCAGCGCCAGGAGAAGTCCTGGACAAGCCAGCCGCCGAGGATGGGGCCGACCGCCGTGCTGACCCCGGACAGGCCCGACCACGCGCCGACCGCGGCCGCGCGATCCCCCTCGGCGAACGTAGCCGAGATGATCGCGAGGCTGCCGGGCGTCAGCAGCGCGCCCCCGATGCCGGGTAGGGCCCGGGCGGCGATGAGCGGCTGGTCGTTGGGTGCGAGCGCGCACAGCAGCGAGGCGGCCGCGAACCAGATGGTGCCGACCAGGAACACTCGCCGGCGGCCCAACCGATCGCCCAACGAGCCGCCCACCAGGATGAGGCTGGCCAGGGTCAGCGTGTAGGCGTTGAGTACCCACTGCAGCGCCCCGAAGCTGGCGCCGAAGTCCTGCCCGATGCGCTTGGTCGCGACGTTGACGACCGTCCCGTCCAGGAAGACCATGCCGGAGCCGATGACGGTGGCGGCCAGTACGCCTCGCCCGCGGGCCGTCCCCATGCCGATCCGTGCCGTCCCGGCCGGAAATGAACCGGACGGGATTGCGGTCACGAGGGTTCCCCTTGCTAGGCTATTAGCGGTTGCCGCGATGACTTGCAGGTTGTAAGTCAGGTAACCGGTTGATTCTTCCTTCTCTCGGCTGTCGGGAATTGGTTGTTCGCCCGGTGGTGACCTCGGATCCCGCACGGTGCGGCGTCCTTGCAGCAAGAGGAGATTGACGTGGCTCAGGGCACGGTCAAGTGGTTCAACAGCGAAAAGGGCTTCGGCTTCATCGCTCCCGACGGCGGTGCGCCGGACGTGTTCGTGCACTACTCAGCGATCGCGTCGGACGGCTACCGCAGCCTCGACGACAACCAGCGCGTCGAGTTCGACATCACGCAGGGGCAGAAGGGCCCGCAGGCGGAGAACGTCCGCCCGCTCTAATCCAGGCGTGACAGTGAGGGCCCCGCTTCGGCGGGGCCCTCACTGTTGTCTCCGACCGGCATGGGAGTCGGCTCAGCCGCGTGGCTCACCGCGGTAGGTGCCGAAGGACCAGCGGTTGCCCTCCGGGTCACGGATCGCGAAGTCCCGCGAACCGTAGTCGGTGTCGCGCAGCTGCATCGTGACCTCGGCTCCCGCCGCGCTGACCCGCTTGAACAGGCCGTCCGGGTCGTCGGTGACGACGTAGGCACCGAAGCTGCCCGGTCGCAACGGCCAGTCGTCCTGCTCGTCGGCGGCCCGCGCCGAACCGAGCATGACGCCGCCGCCGAGCGGCCAGGACAGCTGCGCGTGGCTGACGACATCGCCGTCGGCGTGCACGACGGTCTCCTCGAAGCCGACGACGTCGACGAGGAATCGGATCAGGGCCGGCGCGTCGCGGGCGCGCAGCGTGGGCCATACCTGGGGTAGCGGTGCGGTATCGGTCATGAGCTCAGCCTGCCTGCACCAGGTCCCGGCTGGCTTGGAGATTTGCGAACTCGTCGGCCAGCCAGCGCGACGGCGTGCAGCCGGCCAGCGCGCGGAACTCGTTGACCAGGTGCGGCTGGTCGTAGTAACCGCAGGCGGCCGCGACACCGGCACCGCTGCGGCCGGCCTGCAGCATGGCCCGGGCGCGGTGGAAGCGGATCACTCGGGCCGCCGCCTTGGGTGTGAGCCCACATTCGGCCCGCATCTGGTTGGCGAGGTGCCGGCTGCTCCACCCGGTCTCGCCCGCGAGCTGCGCTACCGGGACGTTGCCGCCGGATCGCGTCAGCCGTTGCCAGGCGTAGGTCACCTCGTCCGGTACGGGCGCGGTGGATTGCAGGTGCGGCGCCAGCATCTCGTCGAGCACGGCGAAGCGATCGGGCCATGACACGGCGCCGCGCAGCCGCTCGTGCACCATGCCGGCCAGCGGGCCGAGCAGGTCGCTGCCGTGCACATCCAGGGACGCGAGTTCGCCGGCCGGAACACCGAGCAGCGCCCTGGCCCCGAGCGGGCTGAGCCGAAGCTGGATTCCGGACTGGGCGCCGTCGTGCTTGATCAACGCGGGAGTCGTGTGCAGCCCGCCGACGAGAGCATCGAACGTGCCGGGCGTCTGTCGCGGGTCGACGTGCTGGGCGATCTCGAGCGGCTCGTCGAGGGTGAAGATCACCGTCAGGTATGGCGACGGCAGGCCCCGATGCAGCGCCGGCGGGACGCCCCGCTGCCGGTAGCCGAGATAGGCGTCCACGAACGGCGCGAGCGGGCTGGCCGGCCGCGCGCGTGCGGTCTCGTTCACGAACTCCATTGCCTCAGCATGACGCCGGGCGGCGCCGGGCGGAACCCGGAAACTGTCGCACCCGTCTGGGACGCTGCGCGTGTCGGTCGTCGGACCGGCTCTAGCGATCTATACGCCGCTATATCAGAAGTAGCTATACAGAGACATAATCGAGTATATGGACCCCGTCGACAATCCGTACCAGCCCAGCGCGGGCGTGCGTCCGCGCGAACTGGCTGGTCGTGGCCGTGAGCTGTCCGCGATGGATGTCCTGATCGGCCGTAGTGAGCGTGGCTTCGTGTCGCAGAGCCTGATCCTGACCGGGCTGCGCGGTGTCGGCAAGACGGTGTTGCTGAACGAGTTCGCTCGCCGGGCTCGCGAGCGCGGCTGGATCGTCGCGCAGATCGAGGGACCGTCGGACTTCGAGCACGCCGACGGGGCGCTGCGGGCCAAGCTCGCCCGCGGCCTGCACTCGAGCCTGCGCGAGGCGCTCGGCCGGTGGAAGAAGTCGGACCTGCTCACCCGCGCGGCCGGAGCGCTCAAGTCGTTCTCGTTGAGCGTCGATCCCACCGGCACGTGGACGATCGGCATCGACGTGGCGGTCGCGACCGGACGTGCGGACACCGGCCAGGTCGAGCTCGACCTCCCGGAACTGGCTATCGACCTCGGCACGGCGGCGCTCAGCCGTGGTGTCGGCGTGCTGGTCTGCGTCGACGAGATGCAGCAGCTGTCGCGTACCGATCTCGCCGCGGTGTGTTCGGCCTGCCACGAGGCGGGTCAGCGCGAGGTGCCGTTCTACGTCGCGGGCGCGGGACTGCCGAACCTGCCGGGGGTGCTCGCCGACGCGAAGTCGTATGCGGAGCGCCTGTTCGAGTACTCCCGGCTGGGGCCGCTGCTGCCGATCGAGGCAGCGCAAGCGCTGCGCGTGCCAGCGGAGGCGCAGGGCGTTCAGTGGCGCAGGAACGCGCTGGACCTCGCAGTCGCCGAGTCCGGTGGGTACCCGTTCTTCTTGCAGACCGTCGGCCGGCATACCTGGGACGCGGCGGTCGGCCCGACCTACATCTCGCTCGACGACGCGCGGGTCGGTGCGGCGCTCGCGGCCCAGCAGCTCGATCGGGGATTCTTCCAATCGAGGTGGGACCGCGCCACGCCTTACCAGCGCCGCTATCTGACCGCGATGGCCGTCGACGGCGAGGGGCCGTCGAGCACCAGCACGGTCGCCCACCGCCTCGACCGCACGCTCGGCGCCCTGGGACCCGTGCGCGCCGAGCTGATCGCCCGCGGGTTGATCTACTCCCCCGAGCACGGCCAGATCGCGTTCACGGTGCCGGGCATGGCCGGCTTCATCGAACGCGTCGAACCGTGAACGTGATGCTCAGCGAGCCTCGCGCCAGCAGAGCCACTGCTTGAGCTTGGTCAGGTCGTAATCGGGACCGGAGATCGCCACCGTGAACAGCGAGGCGCCGGCGTCCAGTAACGGCTGCGCGACCTCGTCCGGGTCCCCGTCGGGGGCCGCGGTCGAGCGCTCGATCTCCGACGGATCGCGGCCGATGTCCGCACAGTGCCGATCCAGCACCTCCGACTTGCGACGCAGTGTCTCGGCGTCGCTGAACGAATGCCACAGGTCGGCATGGCGGGCCACGATGCGCAGCGTCTTGCGCTCGCCCCCGCCACCGATCAACACCGGAATCTTGCGCCGGGGCTGCGGGTTGAGCTTCGTCCAGCGCGCCTCGATGCGCGGCAGCGCCTCGGCGAGGTCATCCAGCCGCTGGCCGGCGGTACTGAACTCGTATCCGTACTCGAGGTAGTCCTTCTCGAACCAGCCCGAGCCGATGCCGAGGATCAGCCGGCCGTCGCTGATGTTGTCCACGGAGCGGGCCATGTCGGCGAGCAGGTCGG
>JAODNL010000012.1 GCA_025465405.1 Pseudonocardiales bacterium
GTCACCGGCGCCCAGCTGGCGCAACTGATGTTCCCGCACTTCGACGAGCGGGCCGTCACCACCAAGATCGCCCAGGGCATGAACGCCTCGCCCGGCGCCGCGGTCGGCAAGGTCGTGTTCGACTCCTACACCGCGATCAAGTGGTCGCGGTCGGGGGAGAAGGTCATCCTGGTCCGGCGCGAGACCAACCCCGACGACCTCAACGGCATGATCGCCGCGGCCGGCATCCTGACCTCGCGCGGCGGCAAGACGTCGCACGCCGCGGTCGTGGCGCGTGGCATGGGCAAGACCTGCGTCTGCGGCGTGGAGTCGCTCGACGTCGACACCAAGTCCCGCATCATGCGCGCGCCCCACGGCGTCGAGGTGCACGAAGGCGACGTGATCTCCATCGACGGCACGTCCGGCGAGGTGTTCCTGGGCGAGGTGCCCGTCGTGGACTCGCCGATCGTGCGCTACTTCGAGGGCGAGCTCGATCCCGAAGCCGATGACGCCGGCGATCTCGTCAAGGCCGTCGAGCGGATCATGCGGCATGCCGACGGCGCCCGGCGGATGGCCGTGCGCGCCAACGTCGACACCGCCGAGGACGCCGCCCGGGCCCGTCGCTTCGGGGCGCAGGGCATCGGGCTGTGCCGCACCGAGCACATGTTCCTCGGCGAGCGCCGCGCGCTGGTCGAGGCGCTGATCCTGGCCGACACCGACGAGGAGCAGGAACGCGAGCTGGCCGAGTTGCTCCCGCTGCAACGCGAGGATTTCATTGGCATCCTCGAGGCCATGGACGGGCTGCCCGTGACGATCCGGCTGCTCGACCCGCCGCTGCACGAGTTCCTGCCCGACATCACCGAGCTGTCGGTGCGCGTCGCGGTCGCCGAGGCCCGCGGCGAGAAGCGCGAGGGCGATCTGCGGATGCTGCAGGCCGTCCACCGCCTGCACGAACAGAACCCGATGCTCGGGCTGCGCGGCGTCCGCCTCGGCGTCGTGATCCCGGGCCTGTTCGAGATGCAGTCCCGCGCCATCCTGGAGGCCGCCGCCGAGCGGATCCGGGCCGGCGGCGTCCCACGGATCGAGATCATGGTGCCGCTTGTCGCGAACGTGCAGGAGTTCGAGACCGTCAAGCAGGACATCATCCGGGTCGCCCGGGAGGTGCGGGGCGAGACCGGCGTGCACCTCGAGTTCCTCGTCGGCACCATGATCGAGCTGCCGCGGGCGGCGCTCACGGCGGACCAGATCGCCGAGGCCGCGGAGTTCTTCTCCTTCGGCACCAACGACCTGACCCAGACCACGTGGGGCTTCTCCCGCGACGACGTCGAGGCATCCTTCTTCACCGCCTACCTCGAGAAGGGCATCTTCGGCGTCAGCCCGTTCGAGTCGATCGACCGCGAGGGCGTCGGCGAGCTGGTCCGCATCGCCGCCGAGAAGGGCCGCTCGCACCGGCCGGGCCTCAAGCTCGGCGTCTGCGGGGAACACGGCGGCGACCCGGATTCCGTCCACTTCTTCGAGCAGGTCGGCCTCGACTACGTCTCCTGCTCGCCGTTCCGCGTCCCCGTCGCCCGTCTCGAGGCCGGTCGCTCGGTCACCGAGGACTGACCCGCCACGGCCCGTGTCGCGACCCGGTACCGTCGAAGCGTGTTTCGGCGCCGTTCTCGTCCCGATCCGACGCGCGAGCCCCTGGCCTCTCGGCAGCGCGATCCAGACGGCGGCACGATGGTGCTGCCGGCGGTGGCCCTGGTCCAGCAGATCCTGGACGAATTCGGGCTGAAGCACTCGATCGACGAGGACGGCGACCTGACCGTCCGCTGGGAGAAGTGCAGCGTGTTCTTCTTCTTCTACGGCGATCGGCACGAGGTGTTGCAGGCTCGGCTGTACCTCAACCGCCGGTTCTCAGTCGACAATCGCGGCGCGATCGCCCTGCTGCTCGACGAGTGGAACCGCACCAAGCTGTTCCCCAAGACCTACACGGTGCTGCCCGACGACGGCATGGTCGGCATCTGCGCCGAGCAGTGCTACGACTTCGAGGCCGGCGTGACGCGGGCTCAGCTCAAGTACGCGATCGGAATGTGGATCGACACCTTGCTGCGTTTCTCCGACTGGGTCGACGAGCAGGTCTGAGTGCCGGGTTACGACGCCGCCGCGCGGCAGCGGCGGGTGGCCGAGCCGGCCAAGCGCGCGGGCGCCGAGCTGAGCGCGTCCAGCCGCGGAGACTTCCAGCGCGACCGGGCCCGGGTGCTGCATTCGTACGCGTTCCGCCGGCTGGCCGACAAGACGCAGGTGGTCGTTCCCGGCGAGGACGACTTTCCCCGGACCCGGCTGACGCATTCGCTCGAGGTCGCGCAGATCGGGCGTGAGATCGGGTCGGCCCTGGGCTGCGATGCCGATGTCGTCGACGCGGCCGGCCTGGCGCACGACATCGGCCATCCACCGTTCGGACACAACGGCGAGGACGCGCTCGACCCCGTGGCCGCGCCGTGCGGCGGGTTCGAGGGCAACGCCCAGACGCTGCGGGTCCTCACCCGGCTGGAGGCGAAGCTCGTCCACCCGTCCGGCGAGCCCGCCGGCCTGAACCTCACCCGGGCAGCGCTGGACGCCACGTGCAAGTACCCGTGGCCGCGGCGTGCGGGCGACCGGAAGTACGGCGTGTACGAGGCTGACCTGCCGGCGTTCGCGTGGATGCGGGCCGGTGCGCCGCCCGGCCAGCGCTGTCTCGAGGCGCAGGTCATGGACTGGGCCGACGACGTCGACTACTCGGTGCACGATGTCGAGGACGGCGTGCACGCCGGCCTGATCCGGCTGGCCTCCGTCGACGCCACGGCGCGTGGGCACCTGTGCCAGGTGGCGGCCGAGCAGTACTCGCCCCGCTCGGCCGACGAGCTGGCTCCGGTGCTCGACGAGTTGCTGGACCTGCCGACCCTGCGGGACCTGGCTGGCTATGACGGCTCGTACCTGGCCCAGGCCGCGGCGAAACGCGCGACGAGTGAGCTGACCGGGCGCTTCGCCGGCGCCGCGGTCCACGCCACCCGCGCCAAGTACGGCGACGAGCCGATGTCGCGTTACGAGGCGGACCTCGTCGTGCCGGCCGCGATCGCTGCCGAGTGCGCGCTGCTGAAGGCGATGGCGACCTACTACGTCGTGCGCCGGCCTGGCTCGGCGCAGCGGCAGGCGGGGGAGCGGCGCCTGTTGCAAGAGCTGGTCGACGCAGTCTCGTCGGGTGCTCCCGGCACGCTTGATCGCGCGCTGGCGCCCAGGTGGGAGCTGGCGGCCTCGGACTCTGATCGGCTGCGGGTTGTGATCGACCAGGTGGCGCAGCTGACCGACTCCGCGGCCCGCGCCTGGCACGCCCGCCTGGTCCGCCCCCGCTGACGCCGGGACGTGGTCGTCTCCGTGCGCCCCGTCTTGATCACTGGGGTCGGCGGACCCGCGGCGGGCAAGCCGACGCGGGCATCGAGGCCTCCCCGGGGGCAACCTAGACTGACCGCCGTGGCAGGGCGCATCCGGGACGAGGACATCGCGCTCGTCCGCGAGAAGACGCCCATTGCCGACATCGTCGGCGAGCACGTCCAGCTCCGCAACGCCGGCGGCGGAAATCTCAAGGGCATCTGCCCGTTCCACGACGAAAAGTCGCCGTCGCTGTCCGTCTCGCCCTCGCGCGGCCTGTACCACTGCTTCGGCTGCGGGGCCGGCGGAGACGTCATCCGATTCGTCCAGAACATTGAGCACCTCGACTTCAGCGAGGCCGTTGAGCGGCTGGCCGCCCGCGCGAACGTGCAGCTGCGCTACGTCGACGGCGCGGCGCCGTCGAACCGCCAGCCGGGCCAGCGCGCGCGCCTGATCGAGGCTCACGCCGCGGCGGCGGTGTTCTACACCGAACAGCTGCACACGCCCGATGCCCGAGCGGCGCGCGATTTTCTCGCCGAGCGCGGCTTCGACGAACAGATCGCCGTGCGTTTCGGCTGCGGGTTCGCTCCGGCAGGCTGGGACCAGCTGACCAAGCACCTGCTGGCCCGCGGCTTCACGGCGGCGGAGCTGACTGTGGGCGGGCTGTCTCGCGAGTCCGGCCGCGGTTCGCTGATCGACCGCTTCCACCGCCGGCTGCTCTGGCCCATCCATGACATCTCCGGCGAGGTTGTCGGCTTCGGGGCGCGGCGGTTGTTCGACGATGACCGGGTCGAGGCGAAGTACCTGAACACCCCGGAGACGCCGATCTACAAGAAGAGCCACCTGCTCTACGGCGTCGACGTCGCGAAGCGTGAGATCGCCCGCCAGCACCGCGCCGTCATCGTCGAGGGCTACACCGACGTGATGGCCTGTCATCTCGCCGGCGTCACCACCGCAGTGGCCACGTGCGGCACCGCGTTCGGCTCCGATCATGTCGCGGTGGTGCGCCGGTTGCTGATGGACTCCGACGCGTTCACCGGTGAGGTGATCTTCACGTTCGACGGCGACGCGGCCGGCATGAAGGCCGCCGAGCGCGCGTTCGGCGACGATCAGAAGTTCATGTCACAGACGTTCGTCGCGATCGAGGCGACCGGCCTCGACCCGTGCGAGCTGCGGATGAAGTCAGGCGACACCGCAGTGCGCGACCTCGTCGCCCGGCGCATCCCGCTCGTCGAGTTTGTGCTGCGCTCGACGGTGGGCCGCTTCGATCTGGACACGGCCGAGGGACGGGCGAATGCACTCGACCGGGGTGTACCGCTCGTCGCGCAGATCAAGGACCACTCGCTGCGCGACGAGTACGCCCGCCGGCTGGCCGGGCTCGTCGGCGTCGACGACCCGTTGCGCGTGGTCAGCCGGGTGCGCGGCATGGTGCGAGCGGGCGCCCGTCCGAACGGCTCGGCTGCTGCGCCTGCTGCCGCGGCGTCGTCAAAGGTGGACGAGTCGGTTGCATCAGTCGAGCGCGAGGTGTTGAAGGTTGCTCTACAGCTTCCGGCCGTCGCCGGGCCACAGTTCGACGCGCTTCCCGACGACGCGTTCCTCGTCGACGCACACCAGCGGCTGCGCGGCGCGATCGCCGCGGCGGGTGGCACGGCGGCGGCGGTCAGCGGGCCGGCTTGGACGTCCGCGGTCGAGATGCACTTGGACGAGGCACTTCGCTCGGGCGTGCACGCGCTCGCGGTCGAGCCGCTGCGTGCGGGCACCGATTCGCAGGACCGCTACGCCGACGCCGTCCTTGCCCGGCTGCAAGAGATCGTCGCGGCGCGGCAGATCACGAGGTTGAAGGGCCGGCTGCAGCGGATCAACCCGATCGAGGCGCCGGAGGAGCACGCCCGGATGTTCGGCGAGCTCATCTCACTGGAGAGCTACCGCCGCACTCTGCGCGAGCGAGCCATCGGCGGCCAGTGATGGCGATGTTCCGCCGCCGCGATACGCCGCCGGCCGACGTCGTGGGGCGCCTGCCCAAGGGTGAGCGCGTCCTGTCCTGGGCCGACATCGCCACGGGCGGTGCCGTCCTCGCGACACCGCTCGGCCTGTGGTGGCCCGACGGCGACGGTCCCCGCCTGATCGCCTGGCAGTACATCGACAAGGCGGTGTGGCGCGACGGTGTGCTGACCGTCGTCGAGGCCGATGTCCTGGACGATCTGTTTCTGGTCGACCGTCCACCACTGGTCGCCGCGCTGTCCACGCCGCGCGACCTGCCGCCGACGGTGCGCCGACGGATCGAGGGCAACGTCGTGCGCTCCGACCTGCAGCCGGTCGATGGCGGTGCGGCGCGTCTGGTGGCTCGCCGGGTTCCAGGCCGCGACGGCGTTGTGTGGTGGGCCCGGCTCGAGGGTGGCGCCCGCGACACCGAGCAGGTCCGCGCGCAAGTGGGGGCACGGCTACAGGAGCTACGGGCTTCCTGGTCCGCCGATCTGGACTGAACTGGTCAGTGGCGGTGGCCGTTCACGGCGCCCTGCGCGGCCGGGATCCCCCCGTGCAGCCTCGCCACGACGGACTGTCGAGCCCGGTGGGCGACGGTGTCCACCTGAGCCTGCAGGACGCCGGCCGTGGTCTGCACGGTCTGGCTGCCGGCGATCCGCCGACCCAGGGCGACGATGGCCTCGTAGCGTTCTCGCCCGGCGTGGGTGCCGAGGACGTACCCGACTGCTCCGCCGACCAGCAACGAGAGTTTCATCGTCGATCTCCTGTCCACAGATGTTGCGACCACCCTAACCCTGGCGCGGACGCGGTGCCTGGTGCGATATCCTGGCTCGCTGTGCGGCCCGCGGGCTCACGCGAGCGCCGATCCCCCGTAGCTCAATTGGCAGAGCATTCGACTGTTAATCGAAGGGTTACTGGTTCGAGTCCAGTCGGGGGAGCAAATACGGGGCCTGTAGCAATTCTGGTCGCGAAGATGCATCCTTTACTCATCCAATACGATGAGTAAGGGAGCAGGCCGTGGGCCGCCCGCCGTTGCCGCTCGGCACCTTCGGCAAGGTCCTCTTCATCGAGCACCCGAACGGCCGGATCGAGGCCCGCGCGAAATTCCGTGACTACGACGGTCGAGTCCGGCTGGTCGCTAAGAACGGCCGGTCACGAGCTGCCGCTGAGCGAGCTCTGAAGGCCGAGCTGGCCGGCCGGCAGACGCCGGGCGGCCACGGCGCGATCACCACAGCGACGCGAATTGAAGCCCTGGCCGACGCTTGGCTCGTTGGGGCGCACGGCTGGTCGACCGGCACCGAGCGCACCTACCGATCGGTGGTCAACAAGCAGGTGAAGCCCGCACTCGGCCAGCTGCGCATTCGGGAGGTCACACCAGGTGTCGTGAGCCGCGCGCTGACGGCCGTCGCCAGGAGCAGCGGGCCCGGCGCCGCGAAGTCAACGCGAGCTTGCCTGTCGGGGATGTTCGGACTCGCGATCGAGGACGGCGTGATCACAGCCAATCCGGTCCGGGACTCGGTCGCTCGGATCAGCCCGAGCAAGAAGTCACCACGCGCGCTCACTCCGGAAGAGACGGCCGAGCTGACGGACTGGCTTCGTGCTAACGA
>JAODNL010000021.1 GCA_025465405.1 Pseudonocardiales bacterium
CCGATTGCTGCAGCAGCTTGCTTTGCATGCGCGACGCGAAGCGGGCATCAATCTGCCTTTCTCGGCGACTACGCCTTACCAGAACACGATTGCGGTCGGGCAGCAACCTCCTTTCCCTGGCAGTCAGGAGATGGAGCGAAGGATCAAGAGCCTGGTGCGCTGGAATGCGCTGGCAATGGTCGTACGCGCCAACAAGATTCAGGAAGGGATCGGCGGTCACATTTCGACATTCGCCTCCGCGGCGACGTTGTATGAAGTCGCATTCAACCATTTTTTTCGCGCGCAAACTGAAGCGGGCGACCGCGACGTGGTTTATTTTCAGGGACACGCTGCTCCGGGAATTTATTCGAGGGCCTATCTCGAGGGACGCCTTGCAAAAGAAAAGCTGCAGAATTTTCGGCGTGAACTGAAGCCGGGCGGCGGATTGAGTTCGTATCCGCACCCGTGGCTGATGCCAGATTTCTGGGAGTTCCCCACGGTCTCAATGGGCTTGGGCCCGATCCAGGCGATCTACCACGCCCGCTTCATTAAGTACCTGGAGAATCGCGGACTGAAGCAGACGACCGGTGGCAAAGTCTGGGCATTCCTGGGCGACGGTGAGATGGACGAGCCGGAGTCGTTGGGTTCGATCACGCTGGCTTCGCGGGAGCGGCTCGACAATCTGATTTTCGTTGTGAACTGCAATTTGCAGCGGCTGGACGGGCCGGTGCGCGGCAACGGAAAGATCATCCAGGAGCTGGAGGCGCTGTTCCGCGGCGCCGGTTGGAACGTCATCAAGGTGATCTGGGGACGCGACTGGGATCCGCTGCTCGCGCGCGACGGCGACGGCGTGCTGGTCAACCAGATGAACACCACGCCCGACGGCCAGTTCCAGACGTACTCCGTGGAGAGCGGCGCGTACATCCGCGAACATTTCTTCGGCGGCGACCCACGGCTGCGCAAGATGGTCGAGGACATGAGCGACGAGGACCTGCGGCGGCTCAGCCGAGGCGGTCACGACTATCGCAAGGTCTACGCCGCGTTTCGGGCCGCGCGCGAGCACGTCGGCCAGCCCACCGTCATCCTGGCGAAGACGATCAAGGGTTGGACGCTCGAGTCGTTCGAGGGCCGCAACGCAACGCACCAGATGAAGAAACTGACCACGGCCGATCTGAAGGCGTTCCGCGACCGGCTGTACCTGCCGATCTCCGACAGCGACCTCGAAGCCGAGCTGCCCCCGTACTACCACCCGGGTGAGAAGTCCGACGAGATCCAGTACATGAAGGAGCGGCGAGCCGCGCTGGGCGGAGCGGTGCCGAAGCGCATCGTGCGGGCCAAGCCGTTGACGCTGCCGGGCGAGTCGGCCTACGCAGAGCTTCGCGCGGGGTCCGGAAAGCAGCAGGTCGCGACCACCATGGCGACGGTACGGCTGTTCAAGGACCTCATGAAGGACAAGGAGATCGGCCCGCGGTTCGTGCCGATCATCCCGGACGAGGCGCGGACGTTCGGGCTCGACGCGATCTTCCCGACGGCCAAGATCTACTCGCCGCACGGGCAGGAGTACGAGGCGGTCGACCGCGAACTTCTGCTCTCGTACAAGGAGTCCGCGACCGGGCAGATCCTGCACGAAGGCATCAGCGAGGCCGGCTCGATGGCGTCGCTCACGGCGGCGGCGTCGTCGTATGCCACTCACGGCCTGCCGATGATCCCGTTCTACATCTTCTACTCGATGTTCGGCTTCCAGCGCACCGGCGACCAGTTCTGGGCACTGGCCGACCAGCTCGGTCGCGGCTTCGTGCTCGGCGCGACGGCCGGGCGCACGACGCTGACCGGCGAAGGCCTGCAGCACGCCGACGGGCACTCACCGCTGCTGGCCTCGACCAACCCGGCGTGCCTGAGCTACGACCCGGCGTTCGCGTTCGAGGTCGCGCACATCGTGCGCGACGGCCTCGAGCGCATGTACGGGATCGGGACGTACTCGGCGCCGCTGTCCGAGCGTGACGTCTTCTACTACCTGACGATCTACAACGAGCCGATCAGCCAACCCGCCGAGCCGGCCGAGCTCGACGTCGACGGGCTGCTGCGTGGCATGTACCGCTACTCCCCCGGGCTGAACACCCCCGGGCGTCCGCGCGCTCAGGTGCTCGCATCCGGAGTCGCTGTGCCATGGGCGCTCGACGCCCAGCGGATCCTCGGTGACGAGTGGGGGGTCGACGTCGACGTGTGGTCGGTGACGTCATGGACGCAGCTGCGACGCGACGCGATCGACTCCGAGCAGCACGCGCTGCTGAACCCGGGCGACGAGGCACGGGTTCCGTACGTGACATCCGCGCTGGCTGAGACCGCCGGGCCGGTCGTGGCGGTGTCGGACTACATGCGGGCCGTGCCCGACCAGATCGCCCGATGGGTGCCCACGGCCTACACCTCGCTGGGCACTGACGGCTTCGGGTTCGCCGACACCCGCGGTGCCGCCCGTCGGTTCTTCCACGTCGACGCGCAGTCGATCGCCGTCGCCGTGCTGGAGCAGCTCGCCCGACGCGGCGAGGTGAAGCCCGAAGCGCCGCGCGAGGCGGTGGAGCGGTACCGACTGTCCGACGTGAACGCCGCTGGCCATGGCACTATCGGCGGCGACGCCTAGCGGCATCGCCGCGGCCGGCTCTGGGAGGGAACGCCCCAGAGCTTTCAAGTGACGATTCTGACCGGGTGAGCTGGTGGGAGGATCAGACCGTGACCGTCATCAAGATCAACGCAATTACCGTCGCGGCCGAGAGCGGCGACGAGCTCGCGCATCGATTCGCCGCGCGCGCCGGCGCGGTCGACGATCAGGACGGCTTCGAGGGCTTCGAACTACTCAAGCCGACCGACGACCGGACCACGTGGCTGGTCGTGACGCGGTGGCGCGACGAGGCGGCGTTTCAGGCCTGGGTCAACTCGCCGGCCTTCGGGCACGGGCACCGCTCGCAAGCCGAACGCGACGGCGGCCCGGCACCGAAGCCGGTGGGCGTGAACAGCGAGCTGTGGTCCTACGAGATCGCCGGCGGCTCGACGGCTCAATAGCGCGCGCCGACGACGCGGTCTCCAAGCGGGTCGAGCTCGGCCAGATCCTCGGCGGACAGTTCGACCTCGAGCGCCGCGACATTCTGCTCGAGCCACTTGATGCGCTTGGTGCCGGGAATCGGAACGACGGGCACGCCGAGACGCTCGGACTGACCGTGTACCCATGCCAACGCCACCTGGGCCGGCGCGACACCCTTGCGTGCCGCGACCGCCGCGACGGCGTCGGCGATCGCCTGGTTTGCCTCGCCGGCCGCGCCCGCGAAGCGCGGATTGCGACCGCGGAAGTCCTTGGCGTCCAGAGCGTTGCGGTCCACGGCACCGGTCAGGAACCCACGGCCGAGCGGCGAGTACGCGACCAGGCCGACGCCGAGGTCGCGCAGCGCGCCGAGCACCGTCGTCTCGGGATCGCGCGTCCACAACGAGTACTCGCTCTGGACGGCCGTGATCGGGTGGACGGCATACGCGCGGCGCAGCAGCGCGTCATCCACCTCGGAGAGGCCGAGGTGGCGCACCTTGCCCTCCGCGACGAGTTCGGCCATCGCGCCGACGGTCTCCTCGATCTCGGCCGTCTGCGGAGGCCGGTGCAGGTAGTACAGGTCGATGACGTCGACGCCGAGCCGTACCAGGGACGACTCGCAGGACTGCTTCACGTACGCCGCCTCGCCGCGGATGACGCGGTGGCCGTCGCCGGCCGAGCGGTCGATACCGAACTTCGTCGCCAGCTGAACCTGGTCCCGCTGGTCATGGATCGCCCGTCCGACGAGCACCTCGTTGTGCCCGGAGCCGTACACGTCGGCGGTGTCGATGAAGGTGACGCCCAGTTCGATCGCACGGTGGATCGTGGCGATCGATTCGTCCCAGTCCGCCTTGCCGTACCACTCGCTCATACCCATGCAGCCGAGGCCTTGTGCCGACACCGTCAAGCCGCTCAGATCTACCCTTGGAATCCCCATGTCTTCAAGCCTAATCCGCGTCGCTGTGCGCTACTCGAGCCGGCCACGCTGCTGCAAGACGAACAGCAGCCCGATCGACGGAACGACCAGCACGACAGCGGCGATGGCTACCGCGGTGAGCGCGGCCAACGTGGGCCGCGGAGCCGCAGCCTCTGCGATCGAGAGGTGCGTACCGAGCAGGTACGGGTACTGCGCAACGCCCCAGCCGACGAGTACGGAACCGACCGCGACGACCGCCACCACCCGAACCAGTCGGGGCGTGGCCGAGCGCAGGGTCAGGAGCGCGTCCAGGCCGGCCAACGCAGAAATGGCCACGAACGGGGCGCCCTGATGCAGCAGGTGGACGTAGAGCCGGTGCGCGTCGGCATTCAACACGAACAGCCCGAGGATCGAGACGGCGCCGGCCACGACGGCCGCGCCGATCGCACGGCGCCGCGCCCACTCGATCAGATCCGCCTCACCCCGCAATCGGGCGTCGACTGTGAGGAACACCGCGGCGAGATAAGCACAAACGGCCACCGCTAGGACGCCGCCGGTGATCGACGTGGGGTTCAGCCAGCTCGTCACGGGATCGCCGTAACCGGACGTCGGCACCCGGCCGGACGCGATGCCGCCGGCGACGGTGCCGAAGAAGAACGGAGTCACGATCGACGAGACCGCGAACACCGCCCCGGTCACCCGCTGCTCGGCGGTGCGGATCGACACCTTGCGGAACGCG
>JAODNL010000022.1 GCA_025465405.1 Pseudonocardiales bacterium
GAAGGTGTAGGCGGTGTACAGGTCGCCGCCGAGCAGGAACCAGGTGACGATCGTGCCGAAGCCGCGACCGCCGAGGCCCCACTCGTCGAGGCTGCCCATCGACTCGGCCCGCCGCCACCGCACCGCGACGAAGCCGCCGAACGTCACGACCACGAAGAAGAAGATGACGACGCCGAGCTCCACGCCGTTGACGCCGCTGCCGGCGGCGACGGCGCTCACTGGTCACCGCCGCGGCGCGCCCGCGTGATCAAGACGTAGGCCGTGTACGTGCAGGCGGCCGCGAGGAAGACCCACAGCAGCTGGTACCAGTAGAAGAACGGGAAACCCCACAGCCTCGGCTTGTCCTTCGCGTAGGTCGGCACCAGCGCCAACGCGACGAGCGGAATCGCGAGGAGCACGCCGGTGACGGCCATGACGCCGACTGGCAAGCGGCGGGGAGCCGTCGGTTCGGGGCGGTAGGCGGGATCCGAGGTCATCTCGCACCTCCATTGGTGTGACTCGTCTCACATCGATGGTGACGACGATAACGCGTAAATGCCCCACAACCGCTGTTATCTACCCTTCGTCTGGCTGCTATCTCACGCGTGGCAGGCTGGCGCCGATGTCTGCCCTCTCCGACCTGCTGGCCGCGCGCACCTCGCTGAGCGACGCGCAGGTCGAGCACGTCCAGCGGCTGGTCGGCGAGTGGCAACTGCTGTCCGACCTCGCGTTCGCCGACCTCCTGCTCTGGGTGCCGATGGCCGTCCCGGTCGGCGAGGCGGGCAGCGTTCCCGGCTTCCTGTGCGTCGCGCAATGCCGCCCGACCACCGGGCCCACCGCCTACCAGGACGACCAGGTCGGGGTGCTGTTGCGCGGCGAGCGGGCCACCCCGCTACGCACCGCGCTGACCGAGGGCCGGATCTTCCGCGAGGTCGAGCCGGACTGGGACGGCGACCTGCCGATCCGGCGCGAGGCGATCCCGGTGCGCATGGCCGGCCAGGTCATCGCGGTGCTGGGCAAGGACGCGAACCTCGCGAGCGTGCGTACTCCCAGCCAGCTCGAGCTCGTGTACCTGCAGACGGCCGCCGACCTGGCCGCCATGGTGGCCGACGGGACCTTCCCCGCGCCGGGCGCCGGCCTCGAAGAGGGCTCCGGGCCGCGGGTGGGTGACGGCGTGGTGCGCCTCGAGCCCGACGGCACGATCATCTACGCCAGCCCCAACGCACTGTCCGCGTTCAGCCGGCTGGGGGTGAAGGGCAACGCGCTCGGCGAGCCGATCGACGCGCTGACCAACACTGTCGCCGACGATCCCTTCGACGCCGGCGACCTGGCCGCAGCGGTGACCGCCGCGATAGACGGCGGCCAGCCGGCCAGCATCGAGGTCGAGGGTGGCGGCGCGACGGTCCTCTTCCGCGCAATTCCGCTGAGGCCTCGGGGCGAGACGCTCGGCGCGGTCCTGTTGATGCAGGACGTCACCGAGCTGCGGCGCCGGGACCGGCAGATCATGAGCAAGGACGCCACGATCCGCGAGATCCACCATCGGGTGAAGAACAACCTGCAGACGGTGGCGGCGCTGCTCCGGTTGCAGGCGCGCCGGGTCACCGTTCCCGAGGCCCGCGCCGCGCTCGAGGAGTCGATGCGCCGGGTCAGTTCGATCGCGCTGGTTCACGAGACGCTGTCGGTGTCGATCGACGAGGCGGTCGACTTCGACGAGATCGTCGACCGGCTGCTGGTGATGCTGTCGGACGTGATGGGCTCGTCGGCGCGGGTCCGGGTGCGACGCGACGGCAGCTTCGGCGAGATCCCAGCGGAGGCTGCGACCGCACTCGTCCTGGTCCTCACCGAGCTCGTCCAGAACGCGATCGAGCACGCCTTCCCGGGCGGCGCCGAGGGACTCGTCGACGTGATCGCCGAGCGCGGCCGCGGGCGGCTGCGCGTCACGATCCGCGACGACGGTGTCGGGCTACCGCCGGACTTCGCGTCCGATCAGTCCGATCGGCTCGGCCTGCAGATCGTGCGGACCCTGGTGTCGGCCGAGCTGGACGGCACGGTGGACTTCCGCTCCCACGACGGCGGCACCGGGACGGCGGCCGTCGTGTCTATGGCCCTCGGCCGCCGGCCCAGGGTGGGTGGCTGATGTCAGGCGAGGCGGGCCCGGGCCCGGGCGTTGCGGCGCTTCAGCGCGCGGCGCTCGTCCTCGGAAAGACCGCCCCAGACGCCTGCGTCCTGGCCGCTCTCGAGCGCCCAGGCCAGGCAGTCCTGGATGACCGGGCAGCGTCGGCAGACCGCTTTGGCCTGCTCGATCTGCAGCAACGCCGGCCCGGTGTTCCCGATCGGGAAGAACAGCTCCGGGTCTTCGTCACGGCATATCGCGCGGTGACGCCAGTCCATGGGTAGATCTCCTCACGTAGCTGCGGCGGGAAGCGGTTGGGTGGTGCTGGCCCGCGCTTGTGAATCCTTTCACGAGCTAGGTTACGGATCAAGTGCTCTGTCCGCACTGCAATTCAGGTCACCCGGCATCGCCGTCGTTGGCAATCGGGCCCATTCCTGAGTTCTCAGCGTTGTCGAATCTGCGGCTCGTGGCAAGCCGACTTCGCACGGTACGCGCCATTCTGGCCCCAGGTCGAGACCTAAACGCCACAAATATGATCAAACAACCACATGGATCGCCTGTGGCACCGACCTGAAGACGAGCTTTTCCCGGGGTTCGAGCAGGTCGCCGTCCACCTGGACCGGCATCGGCTCGTCGGCTCGGACGGTCAGCCCGTCCAGGTCGTAACCGACGTAGGCGCCCCGCCGCCCGATCCTGGGCCGGTCGCCGGACATCCGCGCCATGCTGAACAGCAGGCCGGGCGCACTCATCCGCCGGCGGGCGTAGATCGCCAGGCCGGAGTCGAAGTTGACCCCGGGAGTCGGGTGCAGCGGACGGTTGCCCACGAAGGTCCAGGGATCGGCGTTGGCCACGATCACGAAGTGCACGTGGTCGTACGTGGTGCCGTCTGGCAGCTCGACGTGCACCTTGGCGTCGCGGCGATCGGTGCGCAGGTACTCGCGGACGCCCACCCGGGCGTACAGCCCGTGGGTGGATCGCTTGCCTCGGCGCCGGTGCCGCTCGACGCCGGCGACGATTGCCGCGTCGAAGCCGACGCCCGCGGCGAAGGCGAACCAGCGCTCGTCGGCCAGGCCCAGGCTGATCGCCCGCCGTGAACCCGTCCGCAGGGCCTCCAGCAGCAGCCCGGTCGCCTCGATCGGGTCGTTGGGCAGGCCGAGCGCGCGGGCGAGGACGTTGGTCGAGCCAGCCGGCACGATGCCGAGCGCCGGCACACCGTCGTGGATGCCGTCGGTGAGCAGTCCGTTGATCACCTCGTTGATCGTGCCGTCGCCGCCGAGTGCGACCACCACGTCGGTGCCGTCGCGCATCGCCCGGCAGGCGAGGGCGGCCGCATGACCTCGGTTGGCAGTCTCGACGATCTCGAGGGTTGCCTCGCTGGCCAGGGCGTGCGCGAGCACGTCACGCTCCCGCGCGCTGGTCCCGGTCGCGTGCGGATTGGTCACCACGAGCACTCGCACGGCCGCACAATACGCGCCGGTATGGTGGCCGCGTGGTCGAGGACGGCGGTGCCCCCGCGCAGCTTCGGGCGGCGGCGGCGGTGATCGGGCTGGAGAGCCTGGCCTTGATCGTGGCCACCGGGATCCTGGTGGGGAAGACTCTCGTCGGGCATCCCGACAGCATCGGCCGCGCGTTGCTCGGGGCGGCGCTGGCTCTGGCCGGCGCGGTGGCGCTCGGGCTGGGTGCCCGCGGCCTGCTGCACCTGCGTCCCGCGGCTCGCACGCCCATGGTGGTCCTGCAGTTGCTGGCGTTGCCGGTCGCCTACAGCCTGGCCTTCCAGGCCAACCGGGTCGGGTACGGCGGCCCGATCCTGGTAGCTGCTGTTGCCGTCCTGTATCTGCTGTTCACTCCGCCCGCGCGCGCCGCGCTCGACCGGGAACCGCGCTAGTTCTTCGGTGGCTCCTCCGGTGCCCCGAGGCTGGCGCGCAGCCGCTTGAGGCCCCGTGCGACGAGGCGGGACACCTGCATCTGCGAGACGCCGACGATGGCCGCGATCTCGGTCTGCGTCTTGTTGGCGACGAAGCGCAGCAGCAAGATCTCACGCTCGGACTCCGGCAACTTCGCGATGACCTCGCGAAGCAGCGCGCGCTGCTCGACCTGCTCGAAGCCTTCGTCCACCACACCGAGCATCGGATGCTCCGGAACCGTCTCTCCAGGCGCGGCCAGCACGTCCAGCGGCACTCCCGAGTAGGCGCGCGCCGCATCGAGCGCCTCGAGCACGGCTTCCTCGTCCACCTCGATGCGCGCGGCGAGTTCGCTGACCGTCGGCGCCCGGCCGAGCTCCTGGCTGAGATCCGCGCGGGCGGTATTCACCGTGGTCTGCAATTCCTGGGCGCGCCGCGGCACGTGGATCAGCCAGCCGGTGTCCCGGAAGTGCCGTTTGATCTCGCCGAGGATCGTTGGCGTCGCATACGTCGAGAACTCGAGCCCGCGGCCGGGGTCGAAGCGGTCGATCGCCTTGAGCAGCCCGATCGCACCGACTTGGACGAGGTCGGTCATCGGCTCGTTGCGGCCGGAGAACCGGCGCGCGAGGTACACGACCAGGGGCATGTGCGCCTCGACCAGTTCGTCGCGCAGAGCCTTGCGGCGCGGACTGTCGACCGGCAGCCGGTGCAGCTCAGCGAGCAGCTCGGTGGCCGGCTTCTCGTCCTCGTGGCCGGTCGGCCTCGAAGGCGAGGTCACTGGGACGTTGCCTCACGCCGCTTGGTGAGGGAGATCGTCACCCGGTCGTCGGTCTGCTCGATGTCTATCGACGACGCCAGTGCGCCGAGCACGGTCCAGGCGAACCCCTTGCGGTCGAGCTCGGCCGGTCCCTCGGTCGCGACGGCGACGTCGACGGCGAGGCACCCGTAGTTGAGCTCGAACCGCGCGTCGAGAATGCTCGACTTGTCGGCGTGCGGCAGCAGCAGCGCGCAGGCCTCGTCCACCGCCAGCCGGAGGTCCTCGATGTCGTCGATGGTCAGCTCGCACCGGGCGGCGAGCCCGGCAGCGGCCAGGCGAAGTGTAGAGACGTAGGCAACGTCAGCTGGTACCCGTACCTCGACCACGTCGCCATCGGGACGTTCGCTTGCGTGCATCACCGAGAATCACCATTCGCCGTCGCGGGATTGGGCATGTTCCACCGGTCGATGACCGGTACTGCGTACTGGCTGCTGAGGAGGGACGGCGCGGCCGTGCCCAGGGCCAGCCGACCGCCGTCGACTGCACTTAAGCCGATCCACCTCGCACCCATCACTCTGCATATATGCCCGTGTGCGACGAGAACTACCGGTCCGGCTGCGAGATGATCAGCCGCACGTCGCAGGACGCGGTCGGCGCGGGCCGTCACCTGCTCTGCGGTCTCGCCGTGCGGCACGCCGTGCGTCCACAGGGTCCAGCCCGGAACTCGCTCGCGGATCTGGTGCGTCGTAAGGCCTTCGTAGTCGCCGTAGTCCCACTCGGCGAGGTCTTCGTCGATCGCGTCGACGCGGAGTCCCGCGAGGCGCGCTGTCGCCTGAGCGCGCTCGCGCGGGCTGCACAGGACGAGGGCTGGACGGAGGTCGCGGAGCGCCTGGCGCAACGCGACCGCCTGCGCCTCGCCAGCCGGAGTGAGCGGCAGGTCGGTACGGCCGGTGTGCTGGCCCGACTTGCTCCAGGTGGTCTCACCGTGTCGGATCAGCCACAGCTGGACGGCCTCGGGCAGGCCGTCAGGCGTGGCGAAGGCCGGTCCCCTCGGGGAACCGGCCTCTACCATCACGCCGCCGTCACGCAGCGTTCTTGGTCTCCCAGAAGATCGTGTCGATCTCGGCGATGAGGTCCAGGAGCTTCTGCCCTTCAGCGGGATCGACCGATGACTTGCCGCCCGCGGCGCCCGCCTGCTTGGTCGCGCGGTTGAAAAGGTCGTGCAGCTGCGGGTACTTCTCGAAGTGCGGCGGCTTGAAGTAATCCGTCCACAGCACCCAGAGGTTGTGCTTGACGAGGTCGGCGCGCTGTTCCTTGATCAGCAAGGCACGGGTGCGGAAGACCGGGTCGTCGTTGCCCTGGTACTTCTCCTGGATCGCCTTGACCGACTCGGCCTCGATGCGCGCCTGCGCCGGATCGTAGACACCGCAGGGCAGGTCGCAGTGCGCGTGAGCGGTGATCATCGGACGGAACAATGGCATGGGTGAACCTCCAGATTTGTCGAAATCGGCGGTACTCGTTTTGACCCTACTACCGGCGCTCGAATACCCAAGAGGCAGCATTGGCGCATGGCCGGCGCAGTACTCCCGTGGCAGCGCGTGCGCGTTTCGGGTCCGTCGATGTCGCCCACGCTCCGTGACGGCGACGTCGTGATCGTCCGCTACGGCGTAGCGCCGCGACCGGGTGACGTCGTGCTCGCCACCTTTCGCGAGATGCCCGAACGGCACGTTCTGAAGCGAGTCGTCCGCGCCGAGGGCGAGGGATGGTGGCTGGCATCGGACAACGCCGCGGCCGGCGGTGACAGCTCCGCCCACGGCGTTGCCGACGTCCTCGCGCGGGCGGTCCTGCGCTGGCGTCGGGGCTCGCTACCGCGACTCGTGCGGTGATTCCGCCCGGCACCTCTCGTTGACAACAGCATTCTTTGCCCTGGCCAGAATCTGCTGTTGATCAAGCCATGGCGGGTGGGCGTCGGACGGGTGTCGGATTCGCGGCCGGGCGTTGGGTGAGTCAGGTTCGCAGGGTCGCGTAGAACTCCTGGCAGGCCGCGTAGGCCGGCAGGATGCCCTGCGCGTGTGCCTCGCGCAGCGTCGGCGCGGCCGCGTCCTTGTCCGACAGGATCGGCTGGATATCCGCCGGCCACGGCAAGCCGAGGTCGGCATCGAGCGGCTGCGTGCCGAATTCCCGGCGTGGGTCGTATCCGGTCGAGCACAGGTAAGTGACCGCGCTGCCGTCGGCCAGGGACATGAACGCGTGCCCGAGCCCCTCGGAGACGTAGACGGCACGTCGATCGACTTCGTCGAGCTGCACCGCGTCCCACTCGCCGAACGTCGGCGACCCCACCCTGATGTCGACGATCACGTCGAGTACCGCGCCCTTCGGGCAGTACACGTACTTCGCCTGGCTGGGTGGCACGGTCGCGAAGTGGATACCGCGCAATACGCCGCGCGCGGATACCGACTGGTTGGCCTGGGCAATCGTCAGGCGCTGACCGACGGTCTCGGCGAAGACCTCGGCCTTGAACCACTCCAGGAACACGCCACGGTCGTCGCCGAACGTCCGCGGGGTGAACTCCCAGGCGCCATCGATCTTGAGGGCTCGCGTCTGCATAGCCGCCGACGATAGTGGCGCCCGGTCTCGAGCCGGAACTCGCGTGCGCCGCCGTCGACGGACGTGACAGACTCGACGCACCGGGCGAACCCCGAAAGCAGCTCAAGACCTGCGCCGTAACCTGGGCGGGCATGACCAGCGATCGCCTAGGAAGGGCGCGGCAGTGGGGTTCGATCCCGACAGCACGGTGTTTCGCGTGCACGAGGGCGGCAAGCTCGTCCTGCGGAGCAAGATGCCACTCGCTGACCGCGAGTCGCTGTCGCTCGCGTACACGCCGGGCGTGGCCGAGGTGTGCTCAGCGATCGCCGAGGACGAGTCTCTGGCGCGGAGATATACGTGGCGCTCGCGGCTCGTCGCCGTCGTCAGTGACGGCACCGCGGTGCTCGGTCTTGGCAACATCGGCCCCGCCGCGGCGTTGCCCGTGATGGAGGGCAAGGCCGCGCTCTTCAGCGAGTTCGCCGGCATCAATGCGGTGCCGATCGTGCTCGGCACCACGGACCCGGACGAGATCGTCGAGACGGTGGTCCGGATCGCGCCGTCCTTCGGTGGCATAAACCTCGAGGACATCTCAGCGCCACGTTGCTTCGAGGTCGAGGCCCAGCTACGGGACCGTCTCGACATACCCGTCTTCCACGACGACCAGCACGGCACCGCGATCGTTGTTCTTGCCGCCCTGCGCAACGCGGCCACCGTGACCGGCCGCACCCTGTCCGACCTGCGTGTGGTCGTGTCCGGCGCCGGCGCGGCCGGCGTGGCGTGCACGAAGATCCTGCTCGCCGCCGGCATCGGCGACATCGCCGTGGCTGACTCGCGCGGCATCCTGCACGGCGGGCGCCATGGCCTGACCGCCGTGAAAGAGGAGATCGCGCGCACGACCAACAAGGCGGGCCACGCCGGTTCGATGGACGATGCGCTCGACGGGGCCGACGTGTTCCTCGGTGTCAGTGCGGGAGCGGTCGGCGAGGATTCCGTGGCCCGGATGGCGAACGACTCGATCATCTTCGCGCTGGCCAATCCCAATCCCGAGGTGGATCCGGAGATCGCGCACAGGCACGCGGCCGTCGTCGCCACGGGGCGCAGTGACTACCCGAACCAGATCAACAACGTGCTCGCGTTCCCGGGTGTCTTCGCCGGCGCCTTCGACGCGGGTGCGCGCGCGATCACCGAGCGGATGAAGCTCGCCGCCGCCGCCGCGCTGGGCGACGTCGTGGCCGACGCGCTCGCGCCGGACCGGATCGTGCCGACGCCGTTCGACACCCGCGTGGCGCCTGCCGTCGCCGCGGCTGTGGCCGCGCAGGCGCGCGCCGACGACGTCGCCCTGACGCTGTCGCCCTGACGCTGTCGACCTAGCGCCGTCCCCTGACGGC
>JAODNL010000043.1 GCA_025465405.1 Pseudonocardiales bacterium
ACTGATGTCAGCCGCGGTCGTAATGACCACGACAAGGCTCACGACGCAGAGAATCGCGCCCTGAATGGTCGGAATATCCGAGTCTACGACCGAACTGTAGAGAAGCCGGCCGGTCCCGGGTATTGCGAAGATAACCTCGACAATGACCGACCCACCTACCAAACTGGCAAGATAGAGCGAAAACATTGTCATGATCGGCGGCATGCTGTTCCGAATTCCGTGCTGAAGCACCGTCTTTGTTCGACCCAGGCCGCGACTCCGCGAGGCGGTGATGTACTCCGAACTGAGGACGTCGATCATAGACGCACGAGTGATACTGGTCAGATAGGCGAGCGGCCGCAAGGCGAGCACGAAGGCCGGAAGAACGACATACTTAAGTCCGAACCAACCGGCTGCCGGGAACACGTGCCACCACACGGCCAAGACAAGGATCGCAAATGGACCCGACCAATATTCGGGGATGGGGATCAGGACTTGTGTCGCACCGGTGATGAATAGATCCCGCTTGCCGCCGGGCTTGGCCGCCGAAATGATGCCCAGTGGCAGTGCGATCACGATCGCGATTCCGAGTGCCGCAAGCGCGAGAAGTATCGAGATCCGGACGGCGTCCAGCACAAGTGTCGATACCGGCTGCTGATTGGTGAACGAGTAGCCGAGATTTCCGTGAACAACCTGCCTGACCCAGTCGATGTATTGAATCCATATCGGCCGATCGAGTCCGAGCTGTTGACGAACCTGCGCAACTCTTGCGGGGTCGACCGCCGCGGCCCCGACCCGAGATTGAAGGATGATCCGCGCCGGATCTGACTTACCAAGATATGGGATCGAGAACGACAGTATCGATACCACGAACACAGTTCCGAGGAGGAAGACAAGCCGTCGCACCAGAAAGCGAATCATCGACCTCGTCCGTTCGGCGGGACGCCAACGACCACTTGCGAACCTGCCCTACCACATTGTCGCGGGTAACGAGTCGAGTTATGAAGTCGATGGATCTTCATATGCGACTCATCCCGCCAGGGACATATCCTTCGTCAGATAGTACTCAGTGCTCGCGTAGAGAACGAAGCGCTGAAGACTCTTCGTGTGAACATCAGATTGCACAACGTGGTAAAGGAACACATCCACCGCGTCCGACTGTAACGTGTTCGCAATCTGACCGTATACTGCATATCGCTGCGTTGCATCGGTCACGGCTGCGGCGTGCTTCACCTCGGCATCCAGCGATGGATTGCAGTATTGCGAGATGTTATAGGTGCCTTTGCACGTGTAGTCAGATGTGAGGAAGGAGAGCGGATCGGGAGTGTCGAACACATAGCCTCGCGAGACGAGGGCCATGTCATAGCTGCCGCTGAGCATGTCCGGCTCCAGAGCGTTGTACGTCCCGATCTTGATCGAGACCCTGATCCCGAGCTGCTTGAGCATGCCCTGGATCACCGTAGCGGCTACGGGGAGATCCGGGCGGTCGGAGTAGGCCAGCAGGGTGAACTTCAGCGATGACGGGTTCACACCGGCCGCGGAGAGCAACTGCCTCGCGTGGTTGAGGTCGTACGTCGGCACCGACGCTCCCGAGGGAGCCCACGGTTCGCCGGCGTTGAAGGGACCCGAGGCCGCCTGGGCGCCGCCTACGGTCTTCGCGATCTGGTCGAGATTGAGCGCGCTCTGGATGGCATGCCTGACCTCGACATTGTTGAGGGGTGCCTTCTTGTTGTTTAGATAGAGCGCACCGAATCGCGGCGCGGTCTGGCTAGCCTTCGTGAGGCTGCCATTCGACCCGATGGTGGCCAGCTGCGGCGCAGGAATCGTGCTGGCCAGTTGCGCCTGTCCTGCGCTCACCATGCTCAGCCGAGTCTGGCCGTCAGACACGTAGAGGATCTTGGCCGACGACAGCGCGACGTGTCCCCCCCAGTAATTGGGGTTTGCCTTCAACGTGATCGACTGGGGAAGGTTCTGGGCGGTCATGATGAACGGTCCGGTGCCGGTCTTCATCGGATTGATGTTCCCGTTCGGGAGATATGCCGCACGAGCCATGACACTCCCGCCTGCCGCCGCAAGCTCCTCCGGAATGAGCGCGTTCGGCACGGCCGTGTGGACGATGAGGCTATCCGTGCCCTGTGCTTCGACGCTGGTGATGTCGGTAGGGCTCAGTGCCGGGCCCGGAACCTTCACGTGCAGGATGTAGTTGAGCGAGTACGCAGCTGCGGCTGCGTTGAAGGGATCCCCGTTCTGGAACTTGACCCCGCTCCTGAGTTTGAAGTTCCAGGTCGTCGGTGTGGTCTGGGTCCATGACGTTGCCAGCCCCGGTCCGAGCGCCCCGGTGGTCCCGACGCGCACGAGGGGCTCAGCCACTCCTGCCTGCGTCAGGTAGCTCGCGTTGTCGCTCTGAAGTTGCCAGCCGGCGGTTGGCGCGAAGTTCCATGCCCAGATCAGGTCCTGAGCCTTCGCACCCGCTGACGAGGAGCCACCGCACGCGGTCATGACTGTTGCCGCAGTGCTGACGGCACTGATTATCGCCAGCAGGGATCGCTTGGACACTCTGCGTACTCCTTCAATGAAGTGGCTCAGGATGGTCTCTGTGTTCCTGCGTATCCACGCATATACTTGTCCGTGTAGCTATGATCGGCCGCATGCTCCAGGTTGTCAACGGGTGTCGTCAGCGTTATTCCGAGACCAACGCTGCAAAGACCGGTCCCCGCGGCGCCACCGGTCCAACCACGGCAGCACCGAGTTGACCGCGCCGCGGGGAATTGATCGCGAGATCGGCAGGCTGACGCTGCCGGCCTTTGGTGCTCTCGCCGCCGAGCCGATCTTTTTGATCAGTGACACGGCCATCATCGGTCACCTCGGAACCGCCCAGCTCGCGGGACTGGGTGTAGGCAGCGCGATCCTGCTCAACCTGGTCAACCTCTGCCTCTTCCTCACCTTCTCGGCGACCGCTTCCGTGGCCCGCAGTATCGGATCCGGCAACCCCCGGCGCGCGGCCACTCAAGTCGTGGACAGTCTCTGGCTCGCCGCCTCGATCGGGGTGCTGCTGGCCTTATGCCTCGGCTTGTTCAGCTCAAAACTCATTTCGTTGTTCGACCCACCGTCGTCGGCGCACGGATATGCACGCAGCTACCTGGACATAAGCCTGGCGGGTATCCCTTCGATGCTTGTGGTGCTCGCCGCCACCGGGTGCTTGCGTGGGCTCGGCGACGCATGGACGCCGTTGAAAGTTGCGATCGGGAGCGGACTCGTCAACATCGGCCTGAACGTGATCCTCGTCTACGGAGCCGGACTCGGCATCGCCGGATCGGCGCTTGGCACGGCGATCACGCAGACGCTGACTGCAGTCTGGCTGGTGCTGCTCGTCGTCGAACGACTTCGGCCACATGAGGTGAGCCTGCTGCCGGATCCGCGGGGGGTTCGCAGCGTCGGTGTGACCAGCTTCGCGCTGTTCCTCCGAACGCTCACGCTGCGTGTCGCGCTGCTGGCGATGACATATGTGGCGACGCGGCAAGGGCAGGTCGCGTTGGCGAGTCACCAGACCTGCCTCACGATCTCGGGTCTCATGGAACTCCCCGCGGGCGCGCTCGGGGTTGCGGCCCAAGTTATCGTCGGACGCTCGCTCGGGGCCGGCCACACGTCACTGGCCCGACAGGCCGCCAGCCGTGCGCTGCGCTGGGGCTTGGCCACCGGTGCGGTCCTCGCCGTTGTTCTGGTAGCGGCGCGCCAACTGCTCGTCCCGCTGCTCAGTCCGGATCCGGCCGTTCGACACGAACTCGTCGCCGTGCTGCTGGTGCTCGCTTTGCTGCAGCCGATCGGCGGCGTGCTCTATGTCCTTGATGGGGTGTTCATCGGTGCCGGGGACGGGCGGTATCTCGCCTTGGCGGGCGTGACGTCGCTCGTTGCCTTCCTGCCGCTGCTCGCGCTTGTCCTGGTCTTTCGGGGTGGGCTGGTCGCGTTGTGGTTTGCCCTCGGGGCTTATCTGCTTGCGCGCCTGGCCACGTTATTGACGCGGCTCCGATCCGATCTGTGGTTGGTGACGGGAGCAGCAGCGTGACCCGCGGGCGTCAGCTGATGCGATCCTTCATCCGGTAGTAGGCGCCGACGAACGGAAGGAACCACGGGCGGCCGAGATGGCCGGGTATCGCCGGCCACGGGAACTCACGCCACGGATTCGCCGAGGGATCGCCGGACATCACTGCTGCCATCTGACTGCCCATATAGGTAGCCATTTGGACTCCGTGCCCGCTGTAGCCCATCGAGTAGAAGTGGCCGTCGTGCTCGCCGGCATGCGGGAGCTGGTCTCTCGTCATGTCGACGAGGCCGCCCCAGGTGTAGTCCACCCGGCTGCCGGCGAGGGCTGGGAATACCGATGCCATCCCGCGCTGCAGGATGCGGCCGCTCTTGAGGTCGGATTCGGGATTCGACAGCGCGAATCTCGCGCGACCGCCGAAGAGCATCCGGTCGTCGGGAGTGATTCGGAAGTAGAACAGCAAGTTCTTGGTATCCGCGGCCATACGACGTGTTGGCATGAGCTCGTCAATGAGTTCACGTGGCAGCGGTTCGGTGACGATGACGAAGCTTCCGATGGGGACGATCCGTCTGCGGTATCGAGGCACCGCCCGACCGCTGTAGCCGCTGGTGGCGAGAAGAACCTGCGACGCCCGCACCGTGCCGCGGGAGCTACGCACGTCGTGGACCTGGCCGGAGACTCGGCTCACGGCGGTCACCGTTGCGTCTTCGATGAGCTGGACACCGCGACGGTCGGCGGCGCCCGCGAGACCTCGAACGAACTTGCCGACGTGCAGGCCGGCGCCGAGCGGGTCCACCAGGCCGCCCCAGTACGTGTCTGACCCGATCTCGGCGCTCAACCCGTCGCGAGGCACGAGGGTGGCCTCGTAACCGATTTCAGCCAGCGCCGAGTGCGTCTCCCGGAGCCGGTCGTAGTGGGCTGGTTTGGATGCGAGAGTGAGCTTGCCGGACCGCCGGAAATCGCAATCGATTCCCTCCTCGGCGACGAGCTTCTCCACGAGATTGATCGCCGCGTCGTACTGGCCGTAGAGCCCGCGCGCCGCCTCCACGCCGTACCGACGGATCGCCTCGAGCAGCCCGATCGCCATTCCGGTCGTGCACATACCTCCGTTGCGACCAGACGCGCCCCATCCGAGCTTGTGCTGCTCCAATACGGCGACGGTCGCACCCGTGTCGGCGAGGTGGACCGCGGCGGATAGACCGGTGAGGCCACCGCCGATGACAGCGATGTCCACTTGCCGCGGTATGGCGGCACTTGTGTAGTCGACGCCGGCCGGCGCGGAGTCGAGCCAGTACGAGATCTGTCTCATGGCATGGACCTTACCAACTATATGCGCGTACGTGTAGGTTCGCATATAGTTCCCTTGCCGTGATGCGCGGCTTGCTCGATGTCAGGAGACAATGCATGTACACGCTGCCCGATCTGGCCTACGACTATGCCGCGCTCGAACCCGCGATGTCCGGCGAGATCGTGGAGCTACACCACTCGAAGCACCACGCCGCCTACGTCATCGGCGCCAATGACACTCTCGACCAGATGTCCGACCTGGTTGCCGGCACGAAACCCGCTCTCACCGTTGGACTGGAACGGACGCTGGCGTTCAACCTGTCCGGCCATGTACTCCACTCGATCTTCTGGGAGAACCTGTCGCCCGACGGTGGCGGCGAACCGGAAGGTGACCTCGCCGCCGCGATCGACACGTCATTCGGATCCTTCGAGCACCTACGCGGCTTGCTCACTCGCGCCACGATCAGCGTTCAAGGATCCGGATGGGGCATCTTGGGTTACGAACCGATTCTGGGCCGGCTGATCGTTCAGCAGGTCTACGACCACCAGGGAAATGTCGGACAGGGCTGTACACCGCTTCTGGTGTTCGACGCCTGGGAGCATGCCTACTACCTGCAGTACAAGAACCTTCGGCCCGATTACGTCGGCCAGCTGTGGAATCTCGTCAACTGGGCGGACGTCGCACGTCGCTACCGAGGCGCAGTAGCCGCAAACACCTCGATGACTTCCTAGCGTGGCCCGTCGGTCGACGCGCCACCGGCCCTACCTGTTGACGGTCCGACCCAGGCGCTCGTTGAAGCGATCGCCGACCACCGCGGCACGCGGCGCCGCCTGCTCGATCCGCTCCAGCTCGTCAGAGCTCAGGGCAATCGACTGTGCGGCGAGATTCTCCTCGAGGTTAGTGCGGCGTTTGGTGCCAGGGATCGGCACGACGTCGGAGCCACGATGCTGAACCCACGCGAGGGCCAGTTGTGCAACCGTCACTCCTCTTTCGTCCGCGATGGACCGAAGCGCCTCGACCAGCGCAAGATTCCGGTCGATATTGCCCTCCATGAATCGCGGCAAGCGGCGTCGCATGTCGCCGTCGGCAAGCCTGTCGACTGACGTCACCGATCCAGTAAGAAATCCTCTGCCCAAGGGCGAGTAAGCGACGACACCGATGCCGAGTTCACGACAGACCGCCAGCGCATCGTCCTCGACGTCACGCGTCCAAAGGGACCACTCGTTCTGCAACGCGGCCACCGGATGAACGGCGTGAGCACGTCGCATGCTGGTGACGCTTGCCTCTGACAGACCGAGGTGGCGCACCTTCCCTGCCGCGACGAGTTCCGCGAGCGCACCGAAGGTCTCCTCGATCGGAACCGTCGGGTCGACGCGGTGCTGATAGTAGAGGTCGATGTGATCGACCTCGAGGCGGCGCAGCGATGCTTCGCAGCACTCCCGGACGTACGCGGCGTCACCTCGCGCCGCCTGGCCGCCGTCGTCGTAATAGACACCGAATTTCGTAGCGACGACGACGCCGTCGCGTCGCCCCCTGATCGCCTTGCCGACGAGCGTCTCGTTCGCACCCTCTGGACCGTAGACGTTTGCCGTGTCGAGCATCGTGACACCGAGGTCCAGGGCGCGCTGGATCGTCGCGATCGATTCCTCGTCGTCACCGGGTCCGTAGGCGGCACTCATACCCATACATCCGAGTCCCTGTGCGCTCACCCGAAGGTCGCCCAGCGTGCGCTCACTCATTGTGCTGGTCATCTCAACACTCCTCTCGCGTATGCATGCAACAGATTGTCAGCGCCGCTCAGGCGCGGCACCGGTGAACGGCTAGCGTGCGACCTTCGCGCGACGCCAGGCGGAGGAGCGCAGCAGGCGCAGTCCGTTGAGGCCGACTATGACCGTCGATCCTTCGTGGCCGGCGACGCCGAGCGGGAGCGGAAGGTGGCCGATGAGGTCCCAGGCAACCAGGCAGGTGATGACCGTCCCTGCGATCACGAGGTTCGCGATGACTAGGCGCCGTGCGCGCCGCGCGAGGACGATAACTCTCGGAACAGTGTCTAGCTCGTCGCTGACGATCACTGCATCCGATGTCTCCAAGGCAAGATCGGAGCCGCGACGTCCCATCGCGAAGCCGACGTCGGCAGCAGCCATCGCCGGCGCATCGTTGACACCATCCCCGACGAGCAGGAGTCGGGTGCCGTCCTGCTGGAGCCGCCGGACATGCTCGACTTTCTGCGCAGGCAGCAGGCCCGCGTATACCTCGTCGAGTCCGACGTCTGCGGCCAATCGCTTAGCGGCCCGCTCGTTGTCTCCGGTGAGCAGGATTGGAGTGCGGCCGGTGAGCGCGGTCAGCCCGAGCACGACGTCGGCCGAGTCCGCCCGTACCCCGTCGGTCAGGTCCAGTACGCCGATCGGCGAATCGTCGACGAGTACGACCACGGCTGTGCGACCTTCCAACTCGGCGGCCTGGATCAGGCGCGTCGCCGCGTCGATCGCGTCGAGATCGGCGGATTGACGAACGTCGGACAGAATGACGGGCGAACCGACTCGCACGATCCGACCACGAACCTTGGACGTGACCCCGCGGCCGGGAGTCGAGTCGAAGTCGTCGGCCTCGTCGAGGGCGAGTCGTCGGTCGTGGGCCGCCAACACGATGGCGCTGGCGAGGGGATGCTCGCTCGGGCGCTCCGCAGATGCCGCATAACCGAGGACGTCGTCGTCGCTGTACCCCGACGAGGGGATGGCATGAATGCCGGTGACTCGAGGTGCTCCCTCAGTCAACGTTCCCGTCTTGTCGAACGCAACGAGTTGCACGGTGCCCAGATGCTCCATCACGACCGCGGACTTCACGAGCAGCCGATGCCGTCCCGCATTGGCGATCGCGGACAGCAGCGGAGGCATCGTCGCGAGCACTACGGCGCATGGCGAGGCAACAATCATGAACGTCATCGCCCGAAGCAACGTCGATTGGAGCTCCGCGCCGAACAGCATCGGTATCGCGAACAGAAGTACCGTCGCCGTAACCATGCCGACCGAGTAACGCTGTTCGACCTTCTCGATGAACAGCTGCGTCTTCGCCTTCGTCGCCGATGCCTCTTCGACCAGAGCGACGATTCGGGCCACGACTGAATCCGTCGCATCGCGATCTACCTGTACCCGGAGCGCACCCGTTCCGTTCAAGGTCCCCGCAAAGACCTCGTCGCCCGTCTCCTTCAGAACCGGTAGCGGTTCGCCTGTGATCGACGCCTGGTCGACCTCGCTGGCGCCGCTCAGCACGGTACCGTCGGCGCCGATCCGTTCGCCTGGGCGCACAAGCACGATGTCACCGACTGCGAGCTGGTCGGCCGCAACGACCTCTTCCGTCCCGTCGACAAGGCGGGTCGCGACATCCGGGGTGAGGTGTAGAAGTGCGCGCACGGAGTCGGCCGTTCGCTTGGTGGCCAAGGCTTCGAGTGCACCGGAGGTCGAGAAGATCACGATCAGAAGTGCGCCGTCGAGAACCTGACCGATCGATGCGGCAATGATCGCGGCGACGATCATCAGCAGGTCGACGTCGAGCGTCTTGTCGAGCAGCGCGCGCAGTCCTGCGAGTGCCGGTTCCCATCCACCGGTGACGTAACACGCGAGGTACAGGGTCCACCACACGACGGCCGGCGCGCCTGCAAGTTGCGCGATACCACCGACGGCGAAGAGAACTGTGGCGACGGTCGCCCAACGGACCTCGGCGAGCGTGAACATGCTCGAGATCCCACTCGTCTCACGGCGTTCACGGCCATCTGCACCGAGTGCCGCGGGCCGGTCGGTTACCACGCCAGACACGTTCTACCTCCTCGCGCGCACCGTCGCACGCACCTCGATTACCTGCGCGGTGAAGAGTATACACACATATGCAGATACACAAGGATGCTCGATATCTGGCCCGAGAAGATCAGCCGCACGCCCTGGTTGCCGGGACCCGTACGTGTATGGCGCCGCCGCGGAAGGCAGGCTTGGCCATCTAGGCGAGTCCGAGTTGGACGGCGGCGGCGAAGCTGTCGACGGGCACGGTGACGGGCTTCGGCGCGCCGGCGATCGCCCACTCCGGATCTTTCAGGCCGTTGCCGGTGAC
>JAODNL010000046.1 GCA_025465405.1 Pseudonocardiales bacterium
ACCGGCTTCACGAGCTCTCCTGACTCAGCACGACGAATGGCGTCGTTGATCTCGTCGAACGGGTGGAGTGTCACGATCTTCTCGATCGGGAGGTGACCCTGCGCGTGCAGGTCCAGCAGCCGCGGGATGAAGATCGACGGCACGCTGTCGCCCTCGACGATGCCGACGAGTTTGCGGCCGAAGAGCAGCGTCGAGATGTCGAGCGCGCTCGTGGCGCGTGACGCCCCCGCACCGACCAGGCCACAGGTACCTCGCTGCGCCAAGGAATCCATCGCAACCCGAAGCACTTCCGGCACGCCGGTCGCCTCGATGGCGAACTCGACGCCGCCCTTCGTGAGCTTGCGGATCGTCCGCGCGGCGTCCGCGTTCGCATCGAGAACGAGGTAGGTCGCGCCGAGTTCGGCCGCAAGGTCGAGACGCGCCTCAACACGGTCCACCGCGATGATCTGCGTGCAGCCCGACAGTTTCGCCGCCATGACCGCACTCAAACCGACGGCGCCCGCGCCGAACACGGCGATCGACGTACCCGCCTGGGGCCGGAGCGAATTCAGCACGGCTCCGGCGCCCGTCTGGATGCCGCATCCGAGGGGGCCGACGAGCCGCAGGTCCGCGGCGGGGTCGACCAGCACAACGCCGCGGTGGTCAACCAGCGCGTACTGGGCGAACGAGGACTGCCCGAAGAAACTGGAGCCGATCTCAACATCGTTTTCCCGGATCGAATGACTCCCGTCGGGTCGCGATGCCGCGAAGTTGTGCGTCCAGAAGTTCTGGCAGTAAGCAGGTGCGCCGCTGAGGCAGTTGGCGCACCGATGACACGAGGAGTAGGTCAGCACGACGCGATCACCAACGATGACGTCGGCGACGTCCCGCCCGACCCGCTCGACAACACCCGCGCCTTCGTGGCCCAGCACCGCCGGCATGGGAGTGGGAAACCACCCGTCCCGGATGATCAGGTCGGTGTGGCAGATGCCTGATGCTGTGAGCTTGACGAGTACCTCGTTGGGCCGTGGCTCGTCGAGTTCGACATCAACAAGGTCGAACGGAAGATGAGGACCTCGTGCTACCGCGGCGTGCATCCTCACCGCTGGATCGCCTTGACCTCCATGAACTCCTCTACGCCGAGCGGCCCGAGCTCCCGACCCACCCCTGAGCCCTTGTAACCGCCGAACGGTGCTCGGGGATTGAAAGCTCCGCCGTTCACGTCGACCTGACCCGCACGGAGACGTCGGGCGACCCGGAGCGCGTGCTCGTCGTCCGCCGACCACACTCCCGCCGTCAGTCCGTACTGCGTGCCGTTGGCGATCTCGATCGCCTGTTGCTCGTCGTCGTAGGACATGATGCAGAGAACGGGGCCGAAGATCTCCTCCTGAGCGATCCGCATCGCGGGATCGACATGGGCGAAGACCGTCGGACGCACGAAGAACCCACGATCGAGGCCGGCCGGCGCATCCACACCGCCCGCGGCAAGCCGAGCGCCGTCCGCGATGCCGACTTCGATGTAGTTCCGAACCCGCTCACGGTGAGCCGCGGACGTCAGTGGCCCGAGCTTGGTTCCTGGATCGAACGGGTCTCCGAGTGTGAACCTGTTTGCCGTGTGCGCGGCGATCTCGACCGCGTCGGAGTACTGGCTCTTGTGGACCAGCATCCGCGTGAGGGCGAGGCACGTCTGGCCGGAGTTCAGATAGCAGTTGCCCACTCCCGACTTCACGACCCGCTCGAGGTCGCTCACGTCGGGCAGGATGACATTGGGCGACTTGCCGCCGAGCTCCAGTGAGATCCGCTTGATTCCACGACCGGCCAACTGTGCGACCAGACTGCCGGCCCGGGTCGACCCCGTAAACGAGATCATGTCGACATCCGGGTGACCGGCAAGGGCTGCACCCACCTCTTCGCCAGTACCGCTGATGAGGTTGAAAACGCCAGGTGGCAGCTCGATCTCCTCGATGGCGTCGGCGAGCAGGTGGATGCTCAGCGGAGTGACCTCGCTCGGCTTCAGCACGACAGTGCAGCCGGCGGCGAGCGCCGGAGCCAGCTTGGCCATCGTCTGGTGCAGCGGGTAGTTCCAGGGTGTGATCGCGCCGACGACGCCGATCGGCTCGTGGGTGATGAGCGAGTTGCCGATTTCGTAATCCGTGGGCAGCGACGATGTATCAGTGAATCCCTCGAGGATCGACATCGGCAGCCCGAACTGCAGGCGCCGAGCCATCTTCAGCGGGACTCCGATGTCGGTTGTGATCGTGGTGACGAACTCGTCCTCCCGCTCCCCCAGCCGGCGCAACAGCTCACGCAGGTACGCCACGCGTTCCTCCGCGGGGAGGTCAGACCAGGTCCCCCAGGCCCGGCGTGCCGCCTCCACAGCGAGATCTACATCCGCCGAGGCGCCGCCGGCGACTCTGGCGATCAGCTCTTCGGTCGAGGGGTTGACCACCTCGATCGTGCGGTCCGACTTCGATGCGGTCCACGAACCATCTATGAATATCCGCTCATACTCCGACATACCGCTCTCCTCTCGTTCTGGCAGCAAGCGGCCTTGTGCCAGGAGACGAACAGCAGCGCAGCGCTTGGCTGGTGATGTCGCCGATTTTCATCGGTCGGTGTCCTCGACGTATTCCTTCACGCGGTGTTCGCGGCCCAGTGCCAGGTCCTCGATGGTGCGGCTGATACCCGAGACGATCGGGTTGACCCGGTAGTCGGGATCGGCCTTACGCGGCGCCTCGCTGCGACGAGCGACCGCCTTCGCCGCCAGCTCAGCCTTCCGCTTCCGCCGCGCCGGCTCGCCCGCCTCGTGCCGGCCGTGCAACTCCGGGATCACCTGCGTCCCGATCAGCTCCAGCGACGCCATCGCATCCTCGTGACGAACGTTGGACCCCATCTGCGGCATGATCAACAACTCGTCCAGGCCCGCCCGCTCATAGATCTCACACAACGCCATGATGTTGGCGACGGTGCCGACCCCCGCCGGCTCCCTCTCATCCCACACCGCCCGAACCGGCGCACCATTCGCCGCCTTCTGCGCCTGGAAAATCTCCGCAGGGCTGGTGACCCCGGGAACATGCTCACCATCGCGGTAGTAGTGAACCGTCGCGGAACCGAACAGATCAAACCCATCCTGGTACTGCGCCACCGCCTGCTGACGCGTCGCCGCGGCGTGCATACCAATGTTCAACCCGATCGACGGATTAGCCGCGAAACCGACAGCCACCGCCTCCCGCTCGAAAACCTCGTAGTAGTGCTCCACCCACTCAACCGCGATATGCGGATCCACAAAGTAGAACCCCAGCGCACCAAGCCCCCGCCGCGCGGCGGTGGTGATCTTCTCCCGCCGCGACGTCGCCATCCACAACGGCGGATGCGGCTGCTGATACGGCTTCGGCACCACATTACGGATCGGCGCCGACACGAACTCACCCTCATAACCCGCGAACGGCCGCTCCGTCATCGCCTTGACAACGAAGTCCAACCCCTCCGCCCACATCGCGTTCTTCTGATCCGGATCAACCCCGAACCCACCCAACTCCACAGCCGAGGCACCCTCACCCGACCCGAACTCAACCCGCCCATTCGAAACATGATCAAGCGTCGCAATCCGCTCCGCCACCCGAAACGGATGATTGATCGCAGGCAACGTGTTCACAATGCCGTGCCCCAGGCGGATCTGAGTCGTGCGCTGACTCGCCGCCGCCAACAAAATCTCCGGCGCCGACATATGCGCGTACTCCTCCAGGAAATGATGCTCGACCGCCCACGCGGCACGAAAACCCATCCTGTCCGCCAACTCGATCTGCTCGAGGGTCTGATGGATGATCCGGTGCTCAGCATCCGTATCCATCGGCTGGGGCGTGAAGAGCTCATACATGACGGAGAGCTTCATGCTCAACCTCCCTTGGTTGATCTTCGAGCCGTCATCGGCCCAAACCGATCAGCATCGCCGAC
>JAODNL010000080.1 GCA_025465405.1 Pseudonocardiales bacterium
TCAGCGCGGTGAGCACGTCGGGCCGGGTGGCCCGGGCGAACGCCAGCGCGCGCAGCGTCGGCTTGTGCACCTTGGACACGAGCACGACCACGTGGTTGCGCGCCGGCAGGACAAGACCGACCTCGTCACTGGCGAGTTCCTGGGCGATGCGCGTGTAGTGCTTGTTGATGCCCCGCATGATCGCGTAGAGGATCGGCATCGCGATCAGAACGAGATACGCGCCCTTGGTGAACTTGGTCAGGATGACGATCACGAGGACGACGCCGGCCAGGGACGCACCGAACCCGTTGATCGCCCGCGATCGCTTGATGCGTCGTCGTTCGGCCGGGTCTCGTTCGGTGCGCAGAGCACGGTTCCAGTGCCGCACCATGCCGCTCTGACCGAGCGTGAACGAGGTGAACACGCCGATGATGTACAGCTGGATCAGGCGCGTCACGTCCGCCTTGTAGATCCAGATCAACAGGCAGGCGACGACGGCCAACATCAAGATGCCGTTGCTGTACGCGAGCCGGTCACCTCGGTTGCGGAGCTGGCTGGGCAGGTTCTTGTCCCGAGCGAGAATCGCGCCGAGCAGCGGAAAACCGTTGAACGCGGTGTTCGCCGCCAGCACCAGGATCAGAGCGGTCGTGGCCTGCACGTAGAAGAAGCCGAGCGAGTGCGCACCGCCGAACACCGAGCCGGCAACCTGCGCGATCACAGTCCGCTGCGGGGTGTGCCCGCAGTTCGGCACGCTGATCAGCTCGCAGCTGTTGGTGGTCGGGTCGGTGATGTGCACCTTCGAGATCAGGGCCAGCGCCGTCAACCCGACGAACATCGAGACGGCCATGGCACCCATCACCACGAGCGTGATCTGGGCGTTCTTAGCCTTCGGCGGCTTGAACGCCGGCACGCCGTTCGCGATGGCCTCGACGCCGGTCAACGCGGTACAGCCGGACGAGAACGCCCGCAGCGTGAAGAACATCAGCGCCAGGAAACCGAGGGCGCCGTACCCGTGGTGAACGGTAACCCCGTAGTGCGCGCTCTCGGCCACCGGCGCGTCGCCCATCAGGACGCGGAACAGCCCGGTCGCGATCATGACGAACACGCCCGAGGCGAACAGGTAGGTGGGCGCCGCAAATGCCATTCCCGCCTCGCGCAGGCCACGCAGGTTCACCGCAGCCAGCACCACGACGAACGTGAGCGCCATGAGCACCCGGTGGTGATGCAACGACGGCGCCGCCGAGATGATGTTGTCCACACCGGACGACACCGAGACCGCGACGGTGAGCACGTAGTCGACGAGAAGCGCGCTGGCCACGATCACGCCCGCGGGCTTGCCGATGTTCTTCGTGGCGACCTCGTAGTCGCCACCGCCGGTGGGATATGCGCGGACGAGCTGCCGGTAGGACGCCACGACGGCGGCCATCAGCACGACGACCGCGCCGGCAACCCAGGGCGCGAGGTACAGGAACGCGGTGCCGCCCAGCGTCAGCACGAGCAGGATCTCCTGCGTCGCGTAGGCCACGCTGGACAATGCGTCGCTGGCGAAGATCGGCAGCGCCAGCCGCTTCGGCAGGGCGGTGTGGCCCACCAGTTCGGACCTCACCGGGCTGCCGATGATCAGCCGTTTGAGCACTCGGGTCGTAACCGCCACGTCGGGCACAATACGGCGGTCCGGCCGGGGGGCGCGCACCGCCGGCCACCGTCTCGTCGCGACCGTAGCCTGGGTTGTGTAGCGTCGCCCAGGCCAGATCAGCGGGGGCCGGCCAGCGCCGGCCCACCGGATCGCCCCGCGACCGACTCGCTCGAAAGGAGATGTGCCGTCCGTGCACATCGTGATCATGGGCTGTGGCCGCGTCGGAGCGTCGCTGGCGCAGAGCCTCGTGCGCCTCGAGCACAGCGTCGCGATCATCGACCAGGATCCGCTCGCCTTCCGCCGACTCGGTGACAGCTTCTCAGCCACGCAGATCACCGGCATCGGGTTCGACCGCGAGACCCTGATCGCCGCCGGCATCGAGCAGGCGAGCGCATTTGCCGCGGTGAGCAGCGGCGACAACTCCAACATCATCGCCGCCCGGGTGGCGCGCGAGACGTTCGGGGTCTCGAAGGTCATCGCCCGCATCTACGACCCGAAGCGCGCGGAGGTGTACGAGCGGTTGGGCATCCCGACGGTCGCGACAGTTCCGTGGACCGCCAGCCGCCTGCTCAAGAGCGTGCTCGGCGAGGCAACGGCCGAGGCGTGGCGCGACCCGTCCGGCGCGGTCGCTCTGCTGCATGTCTCCCCGCACGAGGGTTGGGTCGGCCACTCGCTGTCGGAGTTCGAGGCCGCCACGGGGACGCGGGTGGGGCTGATCACCCGGTTCGGGGTCGGTGAGCTGCCCGTCGCCTCCACCCTGGTCCAGTCCGGCGACACGCTCCACGTTCTCGTCATCGACGATCACCTCGAACTGCTGCGCGACCTCGCCGCCCGTCCCCCTGAGGGAGCCCTCTCATGAACAACCCCGTACTCATGCCTTCTCGGGCGCCACGATGAGGGTCGCCATCGCCGGCGCGGGCTCGGTGGGCCGCTCGATCGCCCGCGAGCTGATCGCGAACGAGCACGAGGTGCTGCTCATCGACAAGGATCCGGCGAAGGTCGAGCCGGACCGGATCCGCGGTGCCCAGTGGCTGTGCGGCGACGCGTGCGAGGTCGCCAACCTCGAGAACGCGAACCTCGAGGAGTACGAAGTCGTGATCGGCGCCACCGGTGACGACAAGGTCAACCTGGTGGTGTCCCTGCTGGCGAAGACCGAGTTCTCGGTGCGCCGCGTGGTCGCGCGCATCAACCACCCGGCGAACGAATGGCTGTTCACGGAGGCTTGGGGGGTCGACGTCGCCGTATCCACCCCGCGCGTGCTCGCGGCCCTGGTCGAGGAGGCGGTCGAGGTCGGCGACGTGGTGCGCCTGTTCGGCATCCGCGAAGGCCAGGCCAACCTGGTCGAGGTCACGCTGCCCGACGGTGCATCGTGCGCCGGCCGGTCGGTCCGCGATCTCGCTCTGCCGAAGGACGCGGCTCTGGTTGCGATCGTGCGAGGCAATCGGGTGATCACACCCTCGCCGGAGGAGCCGCTCGAGCCTGCGGACGAGCTGCTCTTCGTGGCGCTGCCCGACGCCGAGCCGGCGATTCGCAAGTCCGTCCTAGACGGCTGACCTGTCGTCGATCAGACGTCCGATCGGTCGCCTGGGCGGCCACCAGGACGTCTTGATGACGGCGAGGCGGGCCGCTCAATCACGGGCTGAGCTCGGTCCCGGTCTCTGCCTCGGTCACGGGGGCGGTCCGCTTGCGGGCCCGGGTCACGACCCAGTACGCGAAACCGGCCGCGAGCGCCCACAGCGGGTAACCCATCGCGATCCGCGCGAAGGCGAGCCAGCCGGTCGAGTTCTTCTGGAACAAGGCCAGCTGCACGATGCCGCGTGCCAGGAACACGGCCGTCGCACCGAGGGTCGCCAGCAGGTACGCCCGCAGCAGCGCGGGGCGGCGGTACCAGGGCACGTCGTCGTCGCCCGGCGTCGGGTCGACGAACTCCCAGAGCAGCCCGACGAGCGGTCGGCGGACGAGGATCGACACCGCGAAGACGCCGCCGTAGACGAAGCTGCTCCAGATGCCGAGCAGGAAGTAGCCGCGGGCCTGGCCGGTGCGGGCCGCGATCAGAGCCGCGACTACCACGCCGAACAGTCCCGTCATCGCCTGTTGCACCGACTGCCGGCGCACGAGGCGATAGGCGGTGAGCAGCAGCGCGGACCCGATGGCCGCGATGATCGCCGGCCGCAGTCCGCTCACGGCGTTCACGATGACGAAGACGATCGGTGGAATCGCGGCGATGACCGTGCCCGTCCAGCCCCCGATGCTGTCGATCAGCTGCTGACGGTAGGTCTCGCGCAGCTGCAGTCGGTTCCGGTCGCCCTCGCCGTCGCTCACGCGACGCTCTGCAGTTCGTACCAGGGGTTGTAGATGGCGAGCCGACCGTTGTGCACCCCGACCCGACCGATTGCCTTGATCCGTCGGCCCGGCTCGATGCCCGCGATACGCCGCCGCCCGAGCCACACGAGGTCGATCGCGCTCGTGCCGTCGTACAGCTCGGCCTCCAGGGTGGGGACGTTCTCGGCCGGCGTGTACACCACTGCGCGCAGACGTCCGGTCACGGTGACGACCGCACCGCGCTCGATCTCACCGAGCGGGGTGCAGGACAACCGCACGACATCCGAGCGCAGGTCCGCCGCGTCGAGGTGTTGCGTGCTCGCGGTCAGGCGATGCAGCAGTGACCCACGGTTACCCACGTGTTCAGGGTAACCGTGTTCGGCCGACTCGGAGCGTCGCTGTGGGCATCGCTGTGGGCGTCGCTGTGGCCGTCCCTCAGCCCTGTTCGGAGTGCGCCTCCTCGATCTGCGCTTCCTCGAGCTGCGTGGCCAGTTCCTTCGGCAGCACGAGCGGGACGGGCTCACGCGCCGGCAGCGGCTCACCGCCGCGCACCACGACGACGTTGCGCAGTGCCTTCTCGAAGCGGGCCGCCTTCGACGCGTCGGTCGCGACCACGCCGACGAGCATGGCCCGCAGGAACCAGCGCGGCCCGTCGACGCCGATGAACCGCACCGGCACCTGCCCGCCACCGTCACCCGGCAGCTTGCCGCTGAGCTCGACAGCGAACGGGCCGTCGGGCCGCTCCCGCGCTGCGCCGCGCTGGGCGTTGATCGACGCCGCGATCTCGGCGCGGACCTCGTCCCAGATGCCCTCGTTGCGCGGCGCCGCGAACACGCCGAGCTGCATGTGCCCGTCGGGACCGGCCAGCGTCACCGCGATCACCTGCTGCGCCTCGTTCATCTCCAGGCGGACGTCCATGCCCGCACCGACCGGGACCCGCAGCGCACCGAGGTCGACCCGCGACACGTCGTCGCCGGGCGCGTCACGCTCGTCGAAGGGTCCCGCTGTCGGCGTCGGCTCGTCGCGAATGCGGGTCTCCCACGGCGGTGTCGCGTCCAGCTTCGACCGT
>JAODNL010000093.1 GCA_025465405.1 Pseudonocardiales bacterium
CGGATGGTGATTGCCGAGATCGATCCGACCCTTCCGCGGACGTGCGGGAACACCGAGGTGCACATCGGGCGGTTTGACCACGTCGTCGATGCGCAGGACCCGATGTGCGAGTACGCCCCAGCCCCCGTGAGCGAGCGCAGCCGAAGGGTCGCCGAGAAGGTCATCGAGCTTCTGGTGCCGGGATCGCTGCTGCAGATCGGCATCGGCGCGGTCACGGAGGCCGTGGTCGGTGCCCTTCCGGCAAGTGAGTTCGGCCGGACGCGATTCGTCGGAATGGTGACCGAGCGGATGGGGGAGTTATTCGCCCACGGAGCTCCTCCGTCGACGCTGCGCGCGGTGGAGCTGATGGGCGGGCCTGCGTTGATGGCCTTCGCGAACGACAATCCGACGGTTCGTATGGTCGGCTCCGTCGACGTACACGACGCGCGGAAGCTGGCCGCGGAAGGCTCCTTAACGTCGGTCAACTCCGCACTGGCTGTCGACCTCACCGGCCAAGTCGCGTCCGAGGCCGTCGGTGGTCGAGTCGTGGGAGGGATCGGCGGGAGCGTCGACTTCTTCGACGCGGCACGCATGTCGACGGCAGGGGAGCGGGTGATCGCGCTGCCGGCCGAGACCCCGGACGGCAGCAGCACGATCGTGCGTCAGCTCCCCCCGGCCACGCCCGTCACCATCCCGCACCATCTGGTGGATGTCGTGGTCACCGAGTATGGAGTCGCCCGGCTGGCGGAGCTGTCGCTGGCCGAGCGGGCGGATGCCCTCGTGGCCATCGCCGCACCTCGGCATCGGGCCGCACTCACGGCGTGACGAAACGCCTTGATCTACCGGTTCGGGGTATCGCCAATCGCGATGAGCGCGCGCTGCAGACCGCTACGCAGCAGAGCTACATCGGTGGTGGCAACGACCATGCGCGCGTCAATGTCGGAGATGCGGTGGGCATCGCTGGCGCCGATCATCACCGGCACACCGGCTGCGCGGGCCGCCTCGACGACGCCACTCACCGCCGTCTCGAGTTCTGGTGAGGTGGTGCCGACGACGAGACCCAGGTCGATCGCGAGGTCGGCCATGCCGATCATGACGCCCCCGACGTTCGGCACCGCGCAGATCTCGGCGGCCGCGGCGGCTCCCTTCGAACTCTCGATCAGCGGGATGCACAGGATGGTGTCGTTCACCTCGGTCGGTGTGCCTGTCGTGAGCATTGCCGAGCGAGCTGGGCCGTAGCTACGCCGCCCGGACGGGGGATAGCGACAAGCCTCGACCGCAGCCCTGGCATCCTCGGCATCGTGGATCATCGGGACGATGACGCCGTCCGCGCCTGAGTCGAGCGCCTGGCCGATAACGGTCGCATCGTTGCGGGAAACTCGCACAAGCGGGCTGACGTCAGTACGGGCGACGGCCCGCAGCATGTCGACCATGGCACCGTCCTCGATCAGTCCGTGTTGGCGATCCAGGACGACGAAATCTGGGCCGACATCGGCGAGGATCTCGACTGCGTGCGCGGAACCGATGCTGCACCACACGCCGTAGGCCGTGCCGCGTCGGGCCAGAGCGTCGCGCAGCCGTCGCTCGAGCGGAGACGACGTCGTCACGCCGGGTTGGCCGCGAGCAGTCTCGTGTGTGTCATGAGCTCGTTCCACTGGCGGGCCGTCGCGGCGTCGTCGTACGCGTCGATGCGGACAATCCGGCCGTCGGCCACGGTCAGGATGTAGCACGCGGTGTAGCGATAGGAATCGCCTTCCACCGCGCTCCCGGGAATGTCGGCGGTCTCGCCGGCCCACGTGGTCACCTCGACGATCACCGAGGCGGCCTCGTCGATGTGGAAGGTGCTGTCGATGCGGAAGTTGGGGATCGCCTGTCGCAACGTCTCCAGCTCCCGGCGCATGCGTTCGTTGCGCTCAGCTCCGCTTATGGACAGTTCGAGGTCGCTGCCGTTGCGCCAATACACGAGGCTGGTCGCCCACACGTCGTCGTCCCATACGCCGTTCTTGCGCTGCTCCAGCACAGTCACGATGTCGTGGAGTGATCGGTTCTGTTCGGACACTGTCATCACCCTCGGGAATTGGCCTGCTCAGGACTCGAACTCTTTCCGGCTGTCGACATGCCGCCGTAGGCCGTCAGCTCGGCCGATGCTCGACTTGTGGACGGATCGTCGAAGATGTCCATCCGGACGATCTTGCCGTTGTCGACCGTATAAATAGTGACACTCTTGTTTCCGATGGTGACTCCGTCGGCGTTGATCACGCCGGGCGCGTACTCCATCCGACCTGTCCAGGTCGTGAGCTCAACGATGGCGTTTGTCGAGGGGCTGAGGTACATCGTGACGATGCGCTCGAACGAAGGCATGGCCTTGTGGAACGCCGCCAGTTTCGCGCGCGAATGTGCGGCCCGTACCTCGCCCCGGATCTTCTGCAGGCGGTCATCGAAGGAGTGCCAGATCTCCATCTCGTCGGCCCAATAGCTGTCTGCGGCGTCGAGGACACCGGTTGCCCGCAGCTTGAGACTGTCGGCGATCTCGCGGAGCGTCATGTCTGACGTGGTCACTCGGTGGAACTCCTCGTCATTGTCGAAAGGAGACGGCGAACTACTATCCGGAACATTAGCTCCGGCTAGGTCGGCGAGCAAGAAGCGACTTCTACTAGAGCAGCGCGATCGGATTCAGCGGGCTCCCGGTGGCTCCGCGGACCGCGAGTGGAGCCAGCGTGAGCAGGAACGTCCACTTCGCGTAATCGGTGCAGGCCGCGATGAGATCGTCGAGGTTGCAGTTGTCGATCAGCCAGAGGCCCATAGCGGCGATCCCGACGCTGTGGATCGGGTGTTTGGCCAACGCCGCATAGTCGTTGGGCATCACCTCGTTGCTGGTCTCCGAGCCGATGACGGCGACGTGCTTGTCGTGCAGCCAAGGCAAGCACGCGGCGTGCCAGCCGGGCCAGCTGTGGGGGGAGTGCCAGCTGCG
>JAODNL010000124.1 GCA_025465405.1 Pseudonocardiales bacterium
GTGGCACGCGCAGTTCACGCGGAGGATCCGGGCGAAGACGCCTTCCGTCCGGAGTTCGCTCTCGAGCGCGTCGAGGTCCTCCCGCCGGCCCGAGAGCGTCGAGGCGCGCGGGCTGTTCTCGGCGGACACCCACAGCTCACCCGGCCGCTGGTCGCACCGCGCCTGGATCTCGTCCTTGGGGAGGGCGACGAACATCATCGCGCCCGTGGGGTCGGCCTTCTCCTGGATCCGCGCCCGGTTGCAGATCACCTTCAGCGCCGCGTCCAGACTCAGGGCCCCGGACAGGTGCGCGGCGGCGATCTCTCCCATGCTGTGGCCCGCCACGCCATCCGGCTCGATGCCCCAGGACTTCCACAACTCGGCGAGCGCGAGCTGGAGCGCGAACATCGTCGGCTGCAGGCAGTGGGTCTCCTGCACACGCGAGGATTCCTTGTCGGGGGCGAGCAGCGCCTCATGGATCGACCAGTCGAGGTACGGGCGGGCGGCCGCGTCGCATTCCATGATCTTGTCGCGGAAGACCTGGCTGGTCTCCAGCAGTGTCCGGCCCATCGCGTACCACTGTGGGCCCTGGCCGTTGAGCAGGAACGCCACCTTGCCGCCGCTCGTGCGGGCGTTGCCGGCGGTGACTCCCTCGGCCGTCCCGTCGGCGGCGTAGCCACGCAGCTTCGCCGCGGCGTCCTCGGCATCCGCGGTCACCACCGCCAGCCGGTGGCCGTGGTGGCTCCGTCGCAGTGCGAGATTGCCGCCGATGCCTTCCAGGTCGACCGGCCCGCTCTCCAACCGCTCGGCGTAGGCCGACGCGAGCCGCTTGAGGGCCGTCTCGCTCCGGGCGCTGAGAGTCAGGACCATCGGGGTGCTCGCGGCCGGCAGCGTGTTCGTTTCGCCGCGTGTGCCCGGGGGCTCTTCCAGCACCACATTGGCGTTCGTGCCACCGAAGCCGAAGGAGTTCACGCTCGCGATGGCCCGCGCGTACCGCTCCGGCCAGGGGGTCGTCGCGGTCGGCACTGCCAGGTGCAGGCCGTCGAAGTCGATGTCGGGGTTGGGGGCCTGGTAATGCAGGCTCGGCGGGATCCGGCGGTGGTAGACGCTCAGCGCGGCCTTGATCAGGCCGGCGATTCCCGCGCCGGCCTCGAGGTGGCCGATGTTGGTCTTGATCGATCCGATCAGAGCCACCTGCTCCGGCTCACGCCCGGTCGCCAGGACCCGTCCCAGTGCGTTGGCCTCGATCGGGTCCCCGACCGGTGTTCCGGTGCCGTGGGCCTCGACGTAACCGACATCACGAGGCGCGACCCTGGCGTCGGCCAGGGCGGTGCGGAAATTGACCTCCTGAGCGGCCCCGCTCGGCACGGTGATCCCCTGCGTACGGCCGTCCTGGTTGACCGCGGTACCGCGAATGACGGCGTAGATCCGGTCGCCGTCGAGCTCCGCCTGGGCGAGCGGCTTCAACACGACGACACCGGCGCCCTCGCCACGGACGTAGCCGTTCGCCGACGCGTCGAAGGCTTTGGACCGGGCGTCGGGCGACAGCATCGCCGCCTGGCTCAGGGCGATGGAGAACTGCGGCGTCAGCATGACGTTGACTCCGCCCGCCAAGGCCACGTCGCTCTCCCCGCGCCGCAGGCTCTCACAGGCCAGATGGACCGCCACGAGCGAGGACGAGCACGCCGTGTCGATCGTCATACTCGGGCCGCGCAGGTCGAACGTGTAGGACAGCCGGTTCGACAGGATGCTCATGAACGTGCCGGTGGCCGAGTGCGGCCCCATGCCTTCGAGCTCGCTGGGCGAGGACTGAAGTCCTCCGTAATCCTGGCTGCACGCGCCCATGAACACGCCGGTACGGCCACCGGCCAGACTCTCGGGGACGATACCCGCATCCTCGAAGGTCTCCCAGCACACTTCGAGAAGCAACCGCTGCTGTGGGTCCATCTGCTCGGCGATGCGACCCGAGATGCCGAAGAAGGCCGCGTCGAAGGAGTTCACCTGATCGAGGAAGCCACCCTCGCGAGCGTTCATCCGACCCGGTTGCTGCGCCTTGGGGGAGTAGTACCGCTCGACGTCCCAGCGATCGGCCGGAACCCCGCGGATCGCGTCGACACCATCCTCGAGCAGGCTCCAGAGCGACTCGTGTCCCGAGACTCCACCGGGCAGCCTGCAGCCGATCCCGACGATGGCGATGGGCCCGCCAGCATCCGTGTGCTTCATGTCATGCCTCTAGCTCTGCGAGTTGCTTGAAAGCTGAAAGGATCTGCGACGTCGTGAAGACGTCCTGAGTCGCGTCGAAGTCGCGGTATCCGTTGATCTTGGGATAGGGGTAGGGGCCGCCGGACCACGAGCCGTCGGGTCGGCGGCGGCCGAGCAGCCAGGTGACGCTGCGCCGTACCGCAGGTTCGTCTGCGGCCATGCCGGCGCGGGCCAGGGTGTCCAGGGCGAGCGCGGTGTGCTGCTCGGGCGAGGAGAAGTCACCGAACCCTTCGACCTCGCTGTGCCAGCTACCGTCATCGCGTTGCTGGGCGAGCACGAAATCGCGAGCAGCCCCGACAGGGGCGTAATGTCTATAACTCGCCAGGGCCGCTATC
>JAODNL010000125.1 GCA_025465405.1 Pseudonocardiales bacterium
CCGGTGGATGAGGCGGTGGATGCGGTGCTATCTGAGTTATCTGATTCGAGCATGTGCTCGGGTCACTCCATTTCGGGCCTCCGGGCGCGGGCCGCCGGGTGGCGGTACCGCGACCGCACGAAGGCGGTTGTGGCGGAGGACCCCGGGCGGGCTCGTCCGCAAAGTCTGCTAGCTACGGCGCCGTCTCAAGCGAACTGCGGTCGGATGACAGCGGGTCACCGACCGCACCGGCGTCGTCGAGCGGTCCCTGCGCCAGGCGCACCGCAACTGGCGGGACGTCGAGGGCGAGACCGGCGACGGTGCGCAATGCGGCGAGAACGTCGTCGGGCCGTACAACAGGGGTCACCTGCCGGACAACCACATCAAGTATCGCACGCCCGGACGCGTCAGGTTCGGCGGTGGCCTCCGACACGGCGACCGACACCACCGGGCCACGGGCGTCGACCGTCCGGCGGCCGTCCTTGGTGACCCGTTGCACACCCAGCTCGTCCAGCGCGAGGAAGGCCGCGACCGCGTCCCGGGCTAGCGCCGCGCTGACGCCGGGCAGCTCGATCCGCCACGCCGAGGCCTGCATGCGCTCGGCCAGCGATCCCGGACCCGCCACAACGACCTCGACGAGGTCCAGGCCGTCGGGCAGCGCCGAGTCGAGCGTTGCCCGCAACGACTCGACCTCGACCTGACGGCTGAGCCCGATCTCCAGATACTCGGCTTCGCTGGCCACGCCGGTGGGCGCCGCTCCGACGTAGCTGATCTTCGGGTGCGGCGTGAACCCGGCGGAATACGCCATCGGCACCTGGGCCCGGCGCAGCGCCCGCTCGAAGGCCCGGGCGAAGTCGCGGTGCGAGGTGAACCGCAGCCGGCCCCGCTTCGCGTAGCGGATCCGGACCCGCTGGACGACGGGCGGCGGAGGTGGGCCGGTTGGTACGCGACGGGCCATCAGGGACTGACGAGCGGGAGCAGGGCTCTGCCGGTCGGGCCGATCTGGATGTCGGTGCCGAGGTTGGAACACACGCCGCAGTCGAAGCACGGCGTCCAGCGGCAGTCGTCCTGCTCGAACTCGGCCAGCGCGTCCTGCCAGTCGTCCCAGAGCCATTGCTTGTCGAGACCGGAGTCGAGGTGGTCCCACGGCAGCACCTCGTCGCCGTCGCGCTCGCGGGTCGTGTACCAGGCCAGGTCGACGCCGTGCAGCTCGGCGTCGGCGGCGGCAACCCACCGCGCGAAGGAGAAGTGTTCGGTCCAGCCGTCGAAGCGGCCGCCTTCGCGCCAGACGCGCTCGATAACCGCGCCGACTCGACGATCGCCCCGGGACAGCAGTCCCTCGACGAGTGACGGCTCACCGTCGTGGTAGCGCATCCCGACCGCGCGTCCGAGCGACTTGTTCGCATTGATCGCCGCGCGCAGCTTGCGCAGGCGGTTGTCGACGGTTTCCGGAGCGGCCTGCGCGGCCCATTGGAAGGGCGTGTGCGGCTTGGGTACGAACCCGCCGATCGAGACCGTGCAGCGGATGTCCTTGCTGCCCGCGGCCTCGCGGCCGGCCCGGATCACGTCGTGGGCCATCGTGGCGATCTCGAGCACGTCGTCGTCGGTCTCGGTCGGCAGGCCGCACATGAAGTAGAGCTTCACCTGACGCCAGCCCTGCGCGTACGCCGTCGAGACGGTGCGGATCAAGTCGTCTTTGCTGACCATCTTGTTGATGACCCGTCGCAACCGCTCCGAGCCACCCTCGGGCGCGAACGTCAGGCCGCTTCTGCGGCCGTTGCGGCTGAACTCGTTGGCCAGGTCGATGTTGAACGCGTCGACGCGGGTCGACGGCAGCGACAGGCTGACTTTCTCCTGCTCGTACCGGTCGGCCAGGCCCTTGGCGATCTCGCCGATCTCGGAGTGGTCGGCCGACGACAGCGACAGCAGGCCGACCTCCTCGAACCCGGTCGCCGCGAGGCCGTTGGCGACCATCTCGCCGATTCCGGTGATGCTGCGCTCACGCACCGGCCGGGTGATCATGCCGGCTTGGCAGAACCGGCAGCCGCGGGTACAGCCCCGGAAGATCTCGACCGACAGCCGCTCGTGCACCGACTCCGCGAGTGGGACGAGGGGCGTCTTCGGGTAAGGCCACTCGTCGAGGTTCATGACCGTGTGCTTGGTGACGCGGGTCGGAACCCCTTGCCGATTAGGGATGATCGCCTCGATCCGGCCGTCGGCGAGGTAGGTGACGTCGTAGAATCGCGGGACGTAGACACCGCCGGTGCGCGCCAGCCGTTCCAGCAGCTCGTCGCGTCCGCCCGGACCGCCCTCGGCTTTCCAGTCCCGGACGATGTCGGTGATCGCGCCGATCACCTGCTCGCCGTCACCGAGTACGGCGGCGTCGACGAAGTCGGCGATCGGCTCGGGATTGAACGCGGCGTGACCGCCGGCAACGACGATCGGGTGATTCTCGTCGCGGTCGACGGCATGCAGCGGGATGCCGGACAGGTCCAGTGCGGTGAGCAGGTTCGTGTAGCCGAGCTCGGTGGCGAAGCTGACGCCCAGCAGGTCGAAGGCGGCGACGGGACGGTGCGCGTCGACGGTGAACTGGCCCAGGCCGTGCTCGCGCATCAACGCCTCGAGGTCGGGCCAGACCGCGTAGGTGCGCTCGGCCAGCGCGTCGGCCCGCTCATTGATCACCTCGTAGAGGATCTGTACGCCCTGGTTCGGCAGGCCCACCTCGTAGGCGTCCGGATACATCAGGGCCCAGTGCACCGCGACGTCGTCCCAGTTCTTGACCTGGGCGTTCAGCTCGCCGCCGACGTATTGGATCGGCTTGCTGACGCGCGGCAGCAGCGGCTCCAGACGGGCGAAGAGCGACTCGATAGGCAC
>JAODNL010000140.1 GCA_025465405.1 Pseudonocardiales bacterium
GCCCTAGCCGAAGCGCATCTTCTTCGTGTGTTCCAGCGTGTCCTCGATCAGCATGCGGTTCGTCCGGATCAGGTCCGAGATGATCCCGATGATCACGCTGAGGAAGGACGCCATCAGCAGGACGGCGCCGACGAGTAGCGACTGCAGGTGGCCGCCGGGATGCTCGTCCACGACCTGCAGCACGCCCCAGCGCACGAACGGGATCAGGCCGATCCCACCGAACAGGAGCGCCAGGAAAGAGAAGATCACGTACGGCTTGTACATGATGTAGGCGCGGATGATCGCGCCCGCAGACTTGAAGACATGCTGCCGCATCGACTTGAACAGTCGCGACTCGCGCGTCTTCGGGTTCGTGACGATCGGGATGCTGGCGATCTTGAGCTTCTTGTTTCCGGCCTGGATGATCGTCTCCATGCAATAGCTGAACCGGGTGATCGTGTTCAGCAGCATCAAACTGTCGCGCGAGTACGCACGGAACCCGCTGGCCGCGTCGGGTAGTTCAGTTCCCGCAGCCAGGTTGACGATCTTGCTTCCGAGCTTCTGCAGGCCGACCTTGATCCGGGAGAAGTGCTCGACGAGATGGACCTGGCGGTCGGCGATGACGATGTCGGCCGTGCCGGCGATGATCGGCTGGACCAGATCGGCGATGCGCTCCTGCGGGTACTGGTTGTCACCGTCGGTGTTCACGACGATGTCCGCTCCCAGTTCCAGGGCGCGTTGCACGCCGTCGTGGAACGACCGGCCCAGTCCGCGATTGCGAGCGTGGCTGACGAAATGCGTCACACCGTGCGCCCTGGCCACGTCGACGGTGCGATCAGTCGACCCGTCGTCGATGATCAGGACGATGATCTCGTCGATGCCCGCGATCTGCTTCGGGATGGATTCGAGGACGAGGGGAAGGGTCTCTTCCTCGTTCAGGCAGGGGACCTGCACAACCAGTCGCAACGACAACCTCGCTTGGACGGCCCGGACGAACCGAGCCACAGCCGGACGACCCAGCCGGCGATGCGTGGGCCGTCCGCCAGCGTACCGAACCGGGCTGCGGACCTTCGGCGGCTGCATCTGCGGCGGCACGTCCGGTGTTAACGTGTCTGTCCGTGACGTCCAGCCCCGACGCCAGTCCCCGGCAACCCCTGGGCGACGTGGCCGGCGACACCGGGGCGCCCGATACCGCCACCGCCGAATTCGCGCATGATTCGGCCACCGCCGAATTCGCGACCGTTGACGGCCCCGGTCCGGCCGACCCCTTGCCAGCGCGCCGCCGACATCGCCGACGTCCCAGACATTGGAGCGCCGATCGGGCCGCCGTGCTGGCCGGAACTCTTGCCTTTGCCGCAGTCTGCCTCGGCTTCCTGCTCAACACGCCCACCCTGATCGGTCCGGACGAGCCGTACCACATGGACCGCGTCATCGCGGCCGAGCACGGCCAGATCGTCCTGGCGCCCGAGGCGATCAACGTCAGCCGCGGCGAGCGCGGCCTGGAACACACCTACGTCCGCAGCCAGATGCGCCGAGCCAGCGCGTCCCAGGCCGAGTACACGCCGATTGCGCGCAGCAAGCGCCCGTCGCTCGACGCGCTCGGCGGAAACGCCCGCTCGCCGAAGGTCGACGTCTCCAACTACGAGACTCAGCATCCGCCGCTGTACTACGCGATCATGGGCGGCCTCCTGCGGCTCTGGCCACATGCCGATGCGATGGCCGGCGACAAGCTCGTCCTGCTGACGCGGACCTTCAACGTATTGCTGATGTTGCCGTTGTCATTTCTGTTCTTCGCCTCGGCTCGAGCGCTGCTGGGCACCGGTCCGGTCGCGCGCGCGTCGGCGTTTCTGCCGTTACTCGTGCCAGGTCTTGCTCGGTGCGCCGCCACGGTGAACAACGACAATCTGGCCATCGTGATCGGCGCGGCCGTCGTCCTGTACTCGATCAAGATCATGCAAGGGGACCGGTCTGTCCGCACGGCGGTCGTGGTGTCGGCGCTGTGCGTCGCCGGCTCGCTGACAAAGGGCACCGTGCTGTTCATCCTCACCATCGTGCCGCTTGCCTACCTCGTGCAGTGGTTGCGAGCGCGCGCACTGCCGGATTGGAAGGTCGCCTCGGTACTCGGGGCCGGCGCGGTCGCGGCAGCTGCCTGGTGGGTGCACAACTACATCGCATACGGCTCGGTTCAGCCGCAGGCGTGGGGCGTCCAGTTCGCGCGCGCTCAAGGATCGCCGCGCCCGCTCGGTACCCCGCTGGACATGGCGTTCTTCCGGCACGTCACCTGGAAGGTGGTGCCGAGCCGATTCTGGGCCGCGCTCGGCCTGCACGAACCACCGCAGCTACCCCGTCTGATGATCGACCTGATGAGCCTCGGCCTGGTGCTGTTCCTGGTTGCCACGCTGGCCGTTCTGCGCGGTCGCCGGTGGACCGTGCTCGTGCTCGCCGCCGTGCCGATCGGCGAGCAGATCGTGGTGATCATGGAGGCATACCTGCACTACCGGCACTACCTCGCAATCCCTGCGCTGCAAGGGCGTTACGTGTACCCGGCGGTATTCGGCGTGCTACTGCCGTTCGCTGTGGTCGCGGTCCTCGTCCTCGGGCGCCGCTGGTCGAAGTGGGCGCCCATGCTGGTACTGGCTGTCGGACTGCTGGTCTCCGGCTGGGCGCTGTACACCTCGGCCGAGTACACCTGGTTGCACCGCGGCGAGCGCTTGGTGCCCGGTAACTGGTCGCGGGCCTATCACACGCTCGAAGGCTTCTTCGCATTGTCGCCGGCCGTGCTTCTCACGTTGACGATTCTCGGCGCGGCCCTGCTGGTGGGCGCCGTTGTCTTGACCGCGCCATGGAGGCGCGGGCCGGACGACGAACTCGTCGGATGGCGCGAACTGGCGCGGCGCCCGAGCGTCGCTGCCGACGCCCTGCGCCCTCAGCCGGAACCCGAGCCGGCGCCAGTGACCTGACCGGGCGAGCGCCGGCGACGTCGCACGTCGAGCACGATCAGCAGCACCAGCAGCACTCCGCCGACTCCGGTCAGGACCAGGCCGGTGGAGAAACCGGGCGGCCAGTAGCGGAAGTCCACCGTGTGTGCGCCTGCGGGGACCGCCACCGTTGCCAGACCATGGTCGCCGACGAGCAGGGACGCCGCCCGCCCGTCCACCGTGACCGACCAGCCGTCCGCTGTCATCGCGTCCGCGACGGTCAGGTAGCCCGATCCCTGGGCGTCGACGTGGGCTGTGACGTGCCCGCCCGAGTCGTGCGTCACCGATAGCGTCGCGCCCTTCCCGCTGGGCGTCCCCGACGGACTGCCGAGCACGACCGTGTCGCTGGGCACGCCCTGGGCCAGGGCCGTGAGCTGCGCGGCCGGGTCGGAGATGACCTCCGCGTTACCCGACCACCGGATGCGATCGAGTGCGCTGAGCCGCTGGTAGACGACCGATCCGGCGTCCGCGTACGCGAGCCGCAAGTGATCATTCGCGGGACGGACCGTGCCGCACGATGCGGCCCCGCCGGTGCCGGTGACCGAGACCGCTCCGGCCGCGCCGCTGACGCTGAGCGTGACGGTGGTCGGTCCGGCGCCGAGCTGCTCGCCGGCCACGGCGATCGGCACGATGGAGCCGGCCGCACGCGTCGCCGCGACTGCGTGCGCCGACGACACCGTCCGGTCACCGTTGCGCGCGACGACATGCAGGGTGGCCGCACCGGTCGGACGGAGCGGCTGCATCGCCGAGGCGAGGCGGACAATGATGCCGCGAATCGGGCCGCCCGCGACACTACAGCTCACCGTGCCTGCGGCAGAAGGCAGCGCCACCGATCCGGCCGTGGACGGCAGCTCGGGCTGTGATCCCGTCACGACGTCCGGCCCGAAGACCCAGTACTCGATTCCGAGCCGGTCGAGGATCGGTGAGTTGGCGACCTTGTCGGGAGTCATCGCGGCGGAGAACGCAGTGAAGGTCGGCGTCAGCGATACCTGGGGATCGGCCGTGTGCAACAGATCCACCCACGCCTTGGTCTGTGTCGCGTGACCGGTCGCCGCGCGCAGGCCGTAGTACAGCGACGTCGAGGGGTACATGACCATGTCGGTTGCGTCGTAGCGCTGCGAGCCGAGCGCGCCGGCGAGGAACTGGTGCGTGCCGGTACGCGGGTAGAACTCGCCGGTGCTGTCGCCGGGAAGCACGCGGTGGAAGAAGAACGCGGACTGGCCGACGACGAGCAGGGGGAGCGTGATGACAGCGAGCACTCGAAGGTGCCGCTGACCGGTCAAGGCCAGGGCCAGGACGACGAGCGTCGCGAGCAAGATCAGGCCGGGAACCAGCAGCGTCCCCCTGAGCGCGGGCCAGAAGCCGACGTCGAGGGCACTCTGCCGGGCGCGATAGACCACCGCGGCACCGCCGAGAACCGCGACCGCCACGACGACTGCGGGTCGGACCCATCTCGGGACGGCCGAGCGCTGGTGAGCCTCGCGTCGTCCTTGACGCCTGCCGGCGAGGACAGCATCGAAGCCGAAACCGGCCAGCACGGCGAGCGTGAATCCGAGCAGCGCCCGGATGCGACCTACCGGGTTGCCGGCGAACGGCGGGACGGGCTGCAGCGCACGCAAAACCCTGCTCGAACCCCACCCGATCACGATGATCGCCGCCGACACGACGGCGAAGAAGGTCGTCACGCCACGCGGCGTGACCGACGACCGGAGGCGCGGACCGCCCGCGTCGCCCCCGGCGCCGCTCACGCGACGGTAGCGAACCGCTGCTCCGATGATCGCGAGGACCAGGGCCGCGGCGCCGACGAACGCCACTGATTCGACGGGCGACGAGCCGTCGTAGCGGGGTTCGCCCCCGACGCACAGCCCGTACGCATTCGGGTCGACGAGGGTGAGCAGCCGCGACGCGGCGAGCGGGAGCAGGCCGTACGTCTCGCGCACTACGGCGTCGGTGTCGTTGTAAGACTTGATGAACGGCATCAGCTGGATCATCGCGAGCAGCGCGCCGGTGACCGTTCCGAGCACGCCCAGGCCGATCGTGCGGACCTTCTCGCGCAGGTCAGATGCTGTCGGGAGCAGGACGCGTGCGAGGAAGTAGAGTCCGGCCGCTTCGAGGGCCCAGGCCGTCACCGCCGGGAATCCGCTCAGGATCATCGATGCGACGACGATGCCCACCAGCGCGCAGTCGGTGAACCGCCGCCGCTGCACCAACCGTTCGACCGACCAGAACAGCGGCGGGATCAGCGCGCCGACACGCGTCTGCGGCCAGTTCGACCAGACGACCATGTATCCGCTCGAGGCGAACACGATGCCGGCGAGCATGCCGGCGGGGCGCGAGACGCCGAGCCGGCGCAAGAACAGATACGTGCCGCCACCGCCGGCGATGATCTCCGCGAGCTTGACGTAGGCGGGCGCGAGCCACAACGGCAATATCAGGTAAGGCAGCGAGAGCGGGTTGAGCAGCGCGAGATTGGGCAGTGCCCCGAGCGGGCTCCCGCCGCCGATGTAGCCCTGCCACGCGCCGAGGCCGCCGTGCAGCCACGCATTGCGGACGTACGCGATCGACGGCATGACCGTGTCGATCGTGTCGCCGGTGCACGTCACATGCCCCTTCAGGAGCGAGCCGCTCGCGCGCCACGGATAGTAGGCGCTCAGCAGGTCGACCGAGATCAGCGAGCGCAGCCCGATCAGGGAAGGGCCGAGCGTGATCCCCACGAACGCGACAGCGACGGCACCGAGCCAGACGGTCGCTGGTTGCCCGACAACCCAGCGGCGCAGCCTTCCCACGCCCGTGGACACCTCCTGCGATCGGCTCGGACGGGCGCACGGACCGGGCACTGCAGGCGCCGGCCGCCCCGTCCGCTCATGGGACCGACAGAGCTTAGCCAGCGCGTCCGTGGGGCGGATCCTTCGACCCCTTCCAGCGCGTGGCGGGCGGGCCTCGACGCCGATCCTGTCCGGTATCGGTAGAGTCCATCGCATCTGCAGCAATGGAAGACAGAGTTCTGGGGACTAATTTCGCCGTGCCGGACCTGCATGCGCTCGCGCGCACCAACGCATCCTCGGCCGCCGACCCGCTGGCGGCCCAGCTGGCGAGGGCGATCGCGACCTTAGCGCCGACATCGGTAACGGTGGTCGGCGACGACATACGGCTCGCCGAAGCGTTGACGACCCGCGGGTTGGTCGTGATCCGCAACGACGAGGCGCAGGCCCCGTCGGCTGCCTTGGCCGTCGTGTGTGCCGCCCCACAAGACATCGACGAACTGCTCGGCAAACTGGATGCCGATGTTCGCCGGGTTCTTCTCTGGCAGGACGGTGACGTTCCCGTCGCCCTGTGGGCATCGGCCGCCGCGGCTGCGGGTTACGTGCGCGCCACTGATCCCTTGCCGGACCTGCGCGACGCTACGTGCCTGCTGCTGGACGCGGCCCAGCCCACGACCGCTGAGCTCGTCACGCGCTACGAGGAACTGCTGTGCGGAACGGCGGATCTCAAAGCAGAGCTGCGCGACCTGCGGCATCGACTGCTCACCAGCCGGGATCACGCGATCGGTGCCGAGGCCGAGATCGGCCGCCTGCGCAACGCTCAGCGCAACCTCGAGGAACGCATCGCGGAGCTGTACGCGACGACCACGTGGCGGATAGGCACGAAACTGGTCGGGCCGCTGGGCCGGGTCAAGCGGACGTTGCGCCGGTGAGGTTCTCGGTCCTGACGCCGGTGTTCGACCCACCTCCAGCAGCATTGCGCGCGAGCATCGACTCCGTGCTGCACCAGTCCCACGACGACTGGGAACTCATCCTTGTCGACGACCAGTCGCGCGACCCCGTCATTCGCGCGCTGCTCGCCGAACTGGCCACGCGCGACCGCCGCATCACGGTTGTCACCCGCGCGGCCAACGGCGGCATCTCGGCGGCGTCGCAGGACGCGCTCGACCGGGCGCAGGGTGAGTTCGCGGCCCTACTCGACCACGACGACCTCCTGACCCCGAATGCGCTGGAACGTGTGGCGAGGGCGCTCACGGAACAGCCCGAAATCGACTACGTCTACAGCGACGAGGACAAGATCGACGACGACGGTGACCTGTCCGATCGCTTCTTCAAGCCGGTCTGGTCACCCGAACGGCTGCGCAGTCAGATGTACACCGCGCACCTGTCGGTGGTGCGCACCTCCCTGGCCCGCGAGGTCGGCGGCTTCCGCCCCGGATTCGACGGCTCGCAGGACCATGATCTGGTGCTCCGGGTGACCGAGCAGGCCCGCCACATCGTGCACATTCCCGAGGTCCTGTACCACTGGCGGGTCCTGCCCGGGTCTTCCGCGAGTGATCCGCGCGCGAAGAGTTACGCCTGGGACGCGGGCCGCCGCGCTGTGCAGGACCACGTCGATCGGGTGGGCATCGACGGAACGGTCGATTTCGGCCCGCTGCCCGGCACGTATCGCATCGAGCGCCGGCTGCCGGCGGAGCGCGCGGTCAGCATTGTGATCCCGACGCGGGGCAGCTCGGGTCTGGTGTGGGGACAGCAGCGCTGCTTCGTCGTCGAGGCCGTGCGTACCCTTCTCGACCACACCGATCACGAGAACCTCGAGATCGTGGTGGTGGCTGACTCGGCCACCCCACGTGATGTCATCGACACGCTGCACGCGATCGCGGGTGACAAGCTCGTCGTCGTCCCCTACGCCGAGCCGTTCAACTTCAGCCGCAAGTGCAATATCGGGTACCTGGCGGCGCGCGGCGACGTGATCGTCTTGCTCAACGACGACGTCGAGGTGGTCTCTGATCGGTGGCTCGAGAATCTTTGCGCGCCACTCGAGGATCCGGCGGTTGGGTTGACCGGAGCGAAGCTGTTCTACAGCGACGGAACCGTCCAGCACGCCGGGCACCTCTACGACCGCAACGAGTACAGCCACGCGTTCCTCGGCGCGAGCCCGGACTCAACGGTCGCCTTCTCGGCGCTGCACATAGATCGCGAGACATCCGGAGTGACCGCGGCATGCGCCGCACTGAGGCGCGAGACCTACGCCGAGATCGGTGGATTCTGCGAGGATCTGCCGGGCAACTTCAACGACGTCGACTTCTGCTTCAAGCTGACGCACAGCGGGCGACGGATCGTGTGCCTGGCGCACGTCGAGCTGTACCACTTCGAGTCCCGCACGCGCGAGCCGACCGTGCACCGCTGGGAGCACGAACGGGTGATCAATCGATGGGGCAGCTACGCGGTCGACCCGTATCTACCGCTGCAGTACGGCGCCCCGGCGGCCGCGCAGCGACTTCCGCGTAAGCGTCGGATCCCGGCACGCTGAGCGCTATC
>JAODNL010000007.1 GCA_025465405.1 Pseudonocardiales bacterium
ACGGCGTTCTTCGGCGCGCCGTTCTTCATCGTCGTCCTGCGTACCGTCCGCCGGGGTTCGCTATGACGGCGGTGCAGAGCCGGGGGCTGACCGTCGCGTTGGACGGCCGGACCGTGCTGCACGGCGCCGACCTCGACGTCAAGGCCGGTGAGTGGGTCACGGTCATCGGCCCGAACGGCGCCGGTAAGTCGACCCTGTTGCGCGCTGTCGGCGGCCTGCTGCCGTTCGCCGGGTCGATCACGATCTTCGGTACGCCGATGGCCCGCCTTCCCCGCCGTGACCGCGCCCGGCTCGTGGCGACGGTCCCGCAGAACCCGGCGGTACCGCCCGGCATGGCCGTCGGAGACTACGTGCTGCTCGGGCGTACCCCGTACATCGCGACCCTGGGCCGGGAGTCGTCGGCGGATATCGAGGTGGTCCACGGCGTCCTCGAACGGCTCGACCTGGCCGGACTCGCCTCGCGCCCGTTGGAGCGGCTGTCCGGCGGCGAGCGGCAGCGGGCGTTCCTGGCCCGGGCCCTCGCCCAGGGCGCCACGCTGCTGCTGCTCGACGAGCCGACGGCGGCGCTGGACATCGGCCACCAGCAGGAGGTTCTCGACCTGGTCGACGAGCTGCGCCGTGACCGGGGGCTGACGGTGCTGGCCAGCATGCACGACCTGTCGGTGGCCGGCGAGTACGCCGACCGGGTGGTGTTGCTGGCCGGCGGAAGGGTTGTGGCCGCGGGCGCACCGGGAGAGGTGCTGACCGAGGAGCTGCTGTCGGCCCATTACGGCGCCCGGGTGCGGGTGCTGCCCGGCGAGCACGGCCCGCTCGTCGTCCCGGTCCGCCGGTAAGGCCGCCGGCCGGGTCAGAACGCCGCCAGCAGTACGGGGTAGAGTTCGAGGACCCGGAAGGCCGCGCCCTGCGGGTCGATCAGCTGCGCGTACATGCCGGCGCCGATGTCGGTCGGCGTGAGCTGCACCTTCCCGCCCAGTTGAAGGGCGCGTGCCGCGCTCAGCGCACAATCTTCGACCAGCACCATCACCGTCCAGTGTGCGGCGACGGCGTGGGGGAACCAGGAGCCGATCTCGATCATCCCGGCCACCGTCCGGTCTTCGCGGTACCACTCCGTGTACGGGGTGCCGTCCGCGGTCTCGGCCGGCCGGTCCGACCAGCCGAACACCTTGCCGTAGAAGTCCGTCGCGGTCGCCGGGACGCCGGTGGCCAGCTCCGACCAGCACACGGCACCGAACTCGTTGGCCACCTGGGCGCCGGGGAAGCGCACGCGCTGCCACACCCCGAACGTCGCCCCTGCCGGGTCGGCCACGACGGCGATCCGGGCGGCGTCGCTCAACTCGGCCGGTCCGGTGAGCACCGAACCGCCGTTCTCGCGTACCAGCGTGACCGTGGTGTCCGCGTCGTCGGTCGACACGTACGGCATCCAGCCCGCCGGGGCGGTCGACTCCACGGTCCGCAGCCCAGCCACCGCGCGATCACCCAGGTAGAAGTTCGCGTACCCGTCGACGGACGCGTCACGCCAGGTCCAGCCGAACAGCCCGCCGTAGAACTCACGGCTGGCCACCGGGTCCGGCGTGGAAACATCAGCCCAGCACGGCGAACCGGCCGGATATCCCCTAACCCGCATGGCTGACTATCATCCGATATCAGCCGGGCATGCGTCGACTAACCTCTATGAAATCTTCCTTATAGCCACGAGCGTCGACGGCAGCCGGCAGGGGCGCGTGGTGCAGGACGTCCAATCTGGACACGGCGCGTGTCAGTACGACATACAGCGGGTGCAGGCCGCGCGGTTCGGCGGCCTCGATGTCGGCCGGCTCGACCACGATCACGTGGTCGTACTCGAGGCCCTTGGTCAGAGTCGCCGGCATCACCGTGACCAGCTCGTCGTCGTCGGGTCCACCCGCCGTCACCCCCGCTTCGGCCAAGGCCGCCAGCAGGTGCGGCACCGCCGCGTCGGCCGCGACGACCCCGACGGAGCCGTCGAACCCGCACGCCGCCCGCACCGCCGCCACCGTCGCACTCTCCAGATCGGCCACCTCGCGTACCCGCAGTTCCCCGTCGCGTCGCAGCGACACCGCCTCGGGCACGTCGACGTCCAGCGCCGGCAGCAGCCGGTTTGCCAGTTCCAGGACCACTTCGGGTACCCGGAAGCCGGTGCGCAGCGCCACCACCCGGGCGTCCGGCTTGCCGAGGTGGGCCAGGGTGTCCCGCCAGGCGCGGGCGGCCCACGGCGCGGTGCCCTGCGCGAGGTCGCCGAGCAGCGTGATCGATCCGTGCTCGCTGCGCCGGGCGATCGCCCGGCACTGCATCGGGGAGAGGTCCTGGGCCTCGTCGATGACGACGTGGCCGAAGCTCGGTACCCGGTCGATCAGGCCTGCGGCCTCGTCGAGGAGTACCGCCTCGGCGGCCGCCCACCGCACGGACCTGACGCTGCGAGGCGGCTTGTCCCAGCGGATCGTGTTCCGCTCCGCCTCGGTGAGGACCCGGTCGTCGGGATCGGGGTCGCAGAGCACGTCGAAGACGAGCTGTTCGGCGGTGATGGCCGGCCACACCGCGTCGAGGAACCCGGTGACCGGTTTCGCCCTGCCCATCCTGCGCTGCCACGCCTCGCCGGGCGACTCGCCGCTCGCGTACTCGGCCTGCCGGATCAGCAGTGCGACCACCCGGGCCCGGACCCGCTCCCGGCCGATGCCGTAGGGAGGCGCTTCGCGGCGCACCTCGTCCACGATCCGGCGCAGCGCGTCGGTTGAGATCCGCCAGCGGTACGACCCGTCCGGCACCATGAGCGGCTCGACCGGCTCGCGGATGCTGGCGCGCAGGGCCTTCGCGAGTACGTCCGCCATCCGGGCGTCGTGCTTGACGGCGGCGGCAGCCGGCTCGTCCACGCCACGGATCGGTACCCGGGCGATGAGGTCGTCGACCGTGGCCTGCCGCACGTCGAGCTCGCCCAGGGCCGGTAGGACCGCCGCGATGTAGTGCAGGAACGCGCGGTTGGGTCCGACGATGAGCACACCGGCCCGTTTGAGCCGCTCCCGGTGCAGGTAGAGCAGGTACGCGGCCCGGTGCAGTCCGACGGCCGTCTTGCCGGTGCCCGGCGCTCCCTGTACGCAGATCGACTCGTCCAGGTCGGCCCGGACCAGTTCGTCCTGCTCGGGCTGGATCGTTGCGACGATGTCGCGCATCGGCCCGACGCGGG
>JAODNL010000159.1 GCA_025465405.1 Pseudonocardiales bacterium
CTTGCGGTAGGCGCCGAGCAGGCCGCCGGACGGTCCGAGCAGCACAGCGGCGTTGTACACGATGCCCCGCTCCGCGCCGCGCTCGTAGGTGCCGACGACGAGATGTACGCCGAGCTCTGCCGCTGCCGCGGCGAACGGCTCCAGGATCGGCCCCGGAATGCCCGAGACGAGTTCCCACAACGCCTGCGCGTCGACGCCTGGGGTGAAGCCGGTCGTGACCGACTCGGGCAGCACGACGAGTTCGGCGCCGGTGGCGGCCACGCAGTCGCGCACCATCGACACGGCCCGCCGGCTGTTCGCCGCGACGGACTCGGCCGTCAGCGGGCCGGACAACGGCGCGACCTGAACCGCCGCGACGGTGAGCGCCCGCATCAGTGCCACCGCCGGCCGAGCAGCCCACCGACCGCGACGCCGGCCAGCGCGATCGCCGCCCCGACGATCGCGCCGCGCAGGAATCCGTCGCCTCCGGCCGGCCGGACCGGTCGGGGCGGCGCGACGAACACGCCCGGCTCGGCCGTCGCCGGTCCCGCGCTCACCGGCTCGACGATCCGACCGGTCAGCACGTCGTCGACGGAGCTGAAGAACTCACCGGCCATCTTCTTCGCGACGCCCACCAGCATCCGCTGCCCGACCCCGGCCACGACGCCCCCGACGACCGCGTCGGCGTCGTAGGTCAGCGTGGTCGAGCCGTCGCCGGCGTCGGCAAGACAGACCCGCACCTCGGTGCTCACCGTGCCGGGGCCACCCGCGCCGGATGCCGTCATCAGAAAGGAGTCGGGCTGTTTCTGGTCGCTGAGCTGCACCTCACCGGCGTACGTGCCCTTGATCGACGCGACGCCGGCCGTGACCACCATGCGGTAGGAGTCGGGTCCGGTGGACTCCAGCCGCTCGCAGCCTGGGATGGTGCGCACAAGGACGGCCGGATCGTTCAGCGCCGTCCAGACCCGCTCGATCGGCGCGTGCAACGTGGCGTTGCCACTGACCTTCATGGTGAGGACCTTTCCTCGTGGCGGCGGCGCAGCTCGAACAGCTCGCTCGGCGAGATCGGCATGGCGGTAATGGTGATTCCCTCCGCGTCCTCGATGGCGGAGGCGAACGCGGCGGCGCCCGGGATGACGCCCGCCTCGCCGGCGCCCTTGATGCCCAACGGATTCAGCGGTGACGGCGTCTCGAGGTGGTCGATCTCGATCCGCTCGGGCACCTCGCTGACGTAGGGCATCAGGAAGTCCATGAACGACGCGTTCTGCAGTTGACCGGCCTCGTCGTAAGCCATCCGCTCGTACAACGCGCCACCGACTCCCTGCGCAACGCCACCGTGGATCTGCCCCTCGACTATGCGCGGGTTGATCAGCGGGCCGCAGTCGTGGACGACGCAATAGCGCAGGATCTTGATCTCCGCCGTGTCCGGGTCGGTCTCTACCACGACGGCATGCATGCCGCTGGCAAATGTCGACTGCATAGGGGAAAAGTAGTCGCGGCCTTCGATGCCCGGCTCGTCATCCTCGCCGACCGGTGGCTTACTGGTGTCACCGACCGCGAACTGGGTGGCCGCCTTCGCCGCGTCGTCGAAGGCGTATCGAAGGGGGTTGGCCAGCACGGCGAGGGTGCCCAGGCTGATCTCCGCGCCGGGTACGCCGGCAACGCGCACAATGCCGTCGACGATGTCCAGGTCGTCGGGATTCGCTTCGAGCGCGTCGGCGGCGACCTTGAGTGCCTTGGCCCGCGCCGCACGCGCCGCGAGCGCGATGGCCGAACCGCTCATCACGGCCGCGCGCGAGGCGAATGTGCCTACCGCGTAACCGAATCGCCTCGTGTCGCCGGTGACCACCTCGATGTCAGACAGCGGCACGCCGAGCTCGTCGGCGACGATCTGCGCGAACACGGTCTGGTGCCCCTGACCCTGCGTGGTGAGGCCGGTGGCCACCTTGACCTTGCCGGACGGCTCGACCACGACGTGCGCGCCTTCGTACGGCCCGACCCCGGTGCCCTCGACGTAGCAGCCCAACCCGATCCCGACGCGCCGGCCCTCCGCGCGCGCCGCCTCGCGGAACGCCTCGAACTCGTCCCAGCCGACCAGTTTCTTCAGTTTGTCCAGCAACGTCGGGTAGTCGCCGGAGTCGTAGATCAGCGGGCGGTCGTCCTGGAAGAGCAGCCCGTGGTCGTAGGGCATCTCGTCCGGCTGGATGAAGTTGCGTTCGCGCACGACGGTGCGGTCGAGGTCCAGGGTGGCGGCGATCGCGTCCATGGTGCGCTCCATGACGAAGACGCCCTGCGGCCGGCCGGCACCGCGGTACGGCGTGACGATCAGCGTGTTCGTGTACAGCGAGTCGAACTCGACGCGGTACGCGCCGGGCTTGTACGGCCCGAGCAGCTGCGTCGAGGTGATCATCGGGACGATGATCCCGTACGGGATGTACGCGCCGTGGTCGTGCCAGAACCGCACGTCCAGGCCGAGGATCACGCCGTCGCGGTCGAAGCCGACGCGGACATGATGCAGCTGCGCGCGCTCGTGCGCGCTGGAGATGAAGTGCTCGCGGCGGTCCTCGACGAATTTCACTGGTCGGCCGAGCTGGCGGGCCGCCCACGGCACGAGCACCTCCTCCGGCCACGGATGCATGATCTTGACGCCGAAGCCGCCGCCGACGTCGGGCGTGATCACGTCGACGTCGACGAGCGCCAGTCCCAGCTTCGAGGCGACCGCGGCGCGCACGCCGGTGGAAGTCTGGGTCGACGACCACAGCCGCAGCCGGTGCGACTCCGGGTCCCAGCGCGCGAGCACGCCGCGTCCCTCCATCGGCGTGGACGCGGACCGTTCGATCGACAGGTCCAGTTCCAGGATGTGCGGCGCCGCGGCGAGTGCCGCGTCGACGTCGCCGACGGTCTGCAGCATGTTCGCCGCAATGTTGCCCGGCACGTCTGGGTGCACGAGCTGGGTGGCGGCGCGCGCGGCCTCGATGCCGACCACCGCGGGCAGCGACCGGTAGCTGACGAGGATTCGCTCCGCGGCGTCCTCAGCGACGTACCGGTCCTGCGCGACCACCATGACGACCGGCTCGCCGACATGGTTGACGCGCTCGCGCGCGAGCGCGTACTGCGTCCTGCCCTCGGTCAGCGCAGGATGCGGGATCAGCAGTGGCAGCGGATCGGCCAGCCGGTCCGGCAGATCCTCGTAGGTGTAGATCGCGACGAGCCCGTCGACGTCGAGGGCGCCCGTGACGTCGATGTCGACGATCTCGGCGTGGGCGTGAGGGCTGCGAACGAACGCGCAGGCGAGCGCGTCGTGGCCGAGGTCGTCGAGGTAGCCACCGTGGCCGCGCACCATCCGGTCGTCCTCGACGCGCGGTATGGGCTGTCCGAACATCCGGGTCATGTCGCGGCCCGCTCCCGCTGCAGCTCGGCGGCGCGCAGCACGGACCGGACGATGTTCTGGTAGCCGGTGCAGCGGCAGAGGTTGCCGCCTATCAGCTCGCGGGCCTGTTCCTCCGTCGGGTCGGGGTTGGCCCGCAACCCGGCCGTGATCGTGGTGAGGAAGCCAGGCGTGCAGAATCCGCACTGCAGGCCGTGGCAGTCCACGAACGCCTGCTGCACCGCCGAGAGCGCACCGTCGGCTTCGGTCAGTCCCTCGACGGTCGTGATGGCGGCACCGTCCATCGACACCGTCAGCAGCAGGCACGAGCGCATCGGCGCGCCACCGACGAGCACGGTGCACGCGCCGCACACGCCGTGCTCGCAGCCGACGTGCGTGCCGGTCAGCTGAAGATCGTGGCGCAGGGTGTCCGACAGCAGGCGGCGGGCCGGAACCCGCACGTCATGCGCGGCACCATTCACCACCAACCGCACGTCGAACAGCTCGTCAGTCACGCCCGCTCCGCTCCAGCGCCTCGGCATGCGCCTCGCGCAGGGCTCGCTCGGTGAGGACGCCGGCCAGGTGCCGGCGGTAGTCGGCGCTCGCGTGGATGTCCGGCTCGGGCTCGACCTGCTCGCGCGCCGCCACGGCCGCCGCGGCGAAGTCCGGCTCGCTGCCGATTGCGTCAGTGAGGTCGAGCACGAGCGGCGTCGGCGATACCGACAGGTAGGCCGTGCGGGCCGAGGACACCGCGCCGTCGGCGTCCAGTTCGACGAGCGCCCCCACGCCGCACACCGCGTAGTCGCCGTTGCGCCGGGCCACCTCGACGAACGCTGTTCCCGCCCGTGGCGGCAACACCGGAAAGGTTGCCGAGACCGCCAGCTCACCGGGCTGGACGGCCGATTCCAGCGGGCCCACGAAGAAGTCGCGCGCCGGAACGTCGCGCTCCCCCGCCGTAGTCGCGACGCGCACGGTCCCGCCGAGCAGGGCGAGCACGGCCGTCATCTCACCGGACGGGTCGGCGTGCACGATGCTGCCGACCGTGGTGCCGCGGTTGCGGATCGTGGCGTGCGCGACCAACCGCAATGCCTTACCCAGCAAGGGTTGTGCAGCGCGCGCCGGCAGGTCCGCAAGCACCTGCGCATGCCGGGCGAGCGCGCCGACTCGAACGTCCCCGCCTTCCACGCGGACGTATCCGAGCTCGGACAGCCGGTTGATGTCGACCAGATGATGCGGCGCGGCCAGGCGCATGGAGAGGATCGGAAGCAGGGACTGCCCGCCCGCGAGCACCTTGCCGTCCGGTCCGAGCCGGGCCAGCGTCGCGAGCGCATCGGCGACGGACTCCGGTCTCGAGTAGCCGAACGGGGGTGGCTTCACTACGTCGCATCATCCTCGAACTCGTGCCGGAAGAGCGACCGCTCGCTCTCCGATGACTCGGCGCGGTTCGCGAGACCACGCTCAACGAGACCGTATGGCCGCACTCGACGGCCGATCATTGTGCAAACTTGACGAAGGAGCAGGGCGTCGTCTGTTCGGCCCTGACGGCGGCGCGTACCCGGCGGCGCATCACAGGCCACGCATCTGCACGACCCGCAGGGCGAGCGCGATGTCCAGGCGCAGGTCGGCGTCTGAGGTGAACGGGCCGACGATCGATTCGAGCTTGCCGATCCGGTAGCGCAGCGTGTTGTAGTGGAAGTGCAGAGCGCGGGCGGTCTCGGCCACGTTGCAGTTGGTATCCAGCAGTACCTGCAGGGTGTGCCGCAGGTCCGTCGACTCGGACGTGTCTCCGGCGAGCGTGCCGAGCACTTCGGCAGCAAACGTCCGCAGCTCGTCCGGGTCGCTCACCAGCGACAGCAGCCGGTGCACGCCGAGCGAGTCGAAATGCGCGACGGCGCTCGCGCCGCGCATCCGCCGCCCGACCAGAACCGCCTTGCGGGCCTGGTCGTACGCGGTGGGCAGGTCGGCCACCGAGTCGACGACCCGGCTGATGCCGGTGCTGAACGAGCGCCGGCCGCCGCCACGATCTCCGGACACCGTCGCGACGAGGTCCGCAACCACCGACTCCACGGTCTCCCGAGTGGCGGGGACCAGGGCGACGACCTCATGGCTGAAACCGACCACCGGGGCCGCGCGGTCACGCACCCGCACGACCTGCTGCCAGGCAGCGGTGAGCCGATCCTGCGGGGTGCGCCCGGCGACGGCCGGCGGTGGGCCCACCGGCTCGACCACCTCGTCCAGCTGCGCGACGACGACCGCGAGTGGCCGGACCACGTCCCAGCCGAGCTGCCGGCAGTGCTCGACGACCTGATCGACCGTCCCCGCAACGCCGGTCAACGCGTCGCGCAGGAAATCGCCGCGGAACTTCGACTCGACCGCCGACACCGCAAGTTGCTTGGTGATCGCGAGAGCGGCGACCGTCGCGGCCCGCTCCAGCGCCTGCACGGTGATCGGTCCCAGCCCACCCTTCGGCCCGTACGCGACGATGAAGCCGTGGTCGGTCCCGCCGGCGATCACGCGAGCCACGACGATCTGGCCGGGTTGATCCCCGGGCGCGTTCTGCAGGCCGGCGTGGACCTGCTCGGTGCGAAACCGGCCGGACGGGTCGTAGAGCGGCAGGTCGGCCAGCGCGGTCGCGTGTGCCGGCTCCCCCGCGGTCGTTTGCACCCGGCCGTCCGGCGAGCAGATCAGGACGGCGGTGTCGAACAGCTCGGCGAACTCGTCGGCGATCTGGGGCAGGTCGCCGCCCTCGAGCACGATCGCGGTCAAGGCCCGATGCAGCCGGTCGGCGACGTCGAGCGCCCACGACTGCCGGTCGACGAGCTGGGTGAAGACCTCGGACATCACCTCGTCGAACGCGACGGTGCGGGGCAGTACGAGCAGCGGGAGCCCGCGCTGCTCGGCCGTGTCGAGCATGCCCGGCGGCAGCTCGTCGAGGTAGCGGCCGGTCTTGACGCCGAGCGCGGTGACGCCGCGATCGGCCAGCCCGTCGACGAGTTCGGCCAGTGCGGACGGGTCGAAGGCCTGGCCGCCGCCGGCGTGCCGCAGGGGGAAGCCGGTGGTCAGCAGCAGCTCGTTCGGCTTGACCCACGGCAGGATGTCCGGCACTTCCATCACGTTGACCCAGCGCACGATCTGGTCGAGTCCGCTGGCGCCCGCAACCACGTCGGCTCCGGTCAGGCTGGGCAGGGCAAGCAGGTCGCGCACGGTCAGCGCGTAACCGCTGAGCGCTGGCACATCACGACCCTGCGGGCGCGCAACGTTGGCAACACTCTCCATGGGGAGACGGTACGCGCCGCGGCTAGCGTCCAGGAATCATGTGGATCCCGGCCGCGTCGAGCACCGCGCTGCGCGACGTGCTGGCCGGGCCGGTGGCCCCCGCTCGGTGGCTGGGGGCGAGCGCGTCGGCGCTGTACGTGTCGGTTGATCACTCGTCGGTGAGCGCTGAAGGACCGTCGGTAGTGGCCGTCGTGTCCCATGACGCGGTGCGGCTGCCGTGTGCTTTGGTGCTGCCGGCGACGGCGGCCGAGCGGCCGTTGAGCGCGCTCACGCCGATGGGCTCGCGGCACTCGGTTCGCGTCGGTGCCGGTCGGGTCGAGTGGGACGGCCCGGGCGGCTCCGTCACAGTCGCGGCGGTACGCGAATGGCGACCGGCGTGCGTGGCCAGCGGCGAGCCGCGGGCCGAGCGTGTCGAGGCGTTGCGTACTGCGATCAAGGACATCGGTATCGCGTACGCACTTGTGGACACGCTGGTTCGGGCTGGGGACTCCCGCGCGCAGGCCGGCGCTGTCGCGGACCTGCTCGGGCGCGGTCCGGGCCTGACGCCGAGCGGCGACGACGTCGTTGCCGGCTTCCTGCTCGGCGCACGCGCGTTCGGCCGGTCGGTGCCCGGCGCGGTGAGAGCGGTCGAGGAGCGTGCCACCACCGCTACGACCGCCCTCTCGGCCGAGCTGCTGCGGTACGCGACGCGCGGCGAATGCGTCCCAGAAGTTGCTACGGCCGCGGCGGCGATGACCGGCCGTCGCGTTGCCGACGACGCGCTCGCGGCGCTGCTCGCGGTGGGACACACGTCGGGTTCGGCGCTTGCGGCCGGCCTCGTCGCCGCGGCCGACGTCGGCTCGCTCGTCGCGGTCGGTGCAGCGTGACCGTGGAACACGTCGAGGCGAGGGCGGGGGCGTACGCGGACTCGGTGACCCTCATGCAGGTCAGCCGTGAGGTCGCGTCGACGCCGGGCGTCGCCGCCGCGCTGGTGGCGATGGGCACGGAGTTGAACGTCGACCTGCTCGCCGGCATGGGCTTCACGCGTCCGCCATCGGCCGGCCCGAACGACCTCCTTATCGCGATCCGGGCTCATGACGACGCGGCGCTGAGTGGCGCGCTTGCGGTCGTCGCCGAGGCCCTGGCCGCTCGACCGGCTGCCGGGGGTTCGTTCGCCGAGCAGCCGCCGCGCACCGTCTCGTCCGCGGCGCGCGTGACCGGTCCGGCGCTCGCGCTCATATCCGTGCCGGGCCGGCATGCGTTCACCGAGGCGATGGACGCGCTCGACGCCGGTTGCGACGTGATGATTTTCTCGGACAACGTGCCGGTGGAGCAGGAGGTTCGGCTCAAGGACGTCGCCGCCGAACGGGGCCTGCTGGTGCTCGGTCCGGACTGTGGCACAGCCGTCATCGGCGGGGTCGGGCTCGGCTTCGCGCACACGGTGGCGCCCGGGCCGGTCGGTCTGGTCGCGGCGTCCGGCACCGGCGCGCAGCAGATCCTCTGCCTGCTCGACGCCGCGGGGGTCGGCGTCACGGCTGCGCTCGGTGTCGGCGGCCGCGATCTCTCGTCCGCCGTCGCCGGCCGATCGACCCGAGCCGCGCTCACGGCCCTCGACGACGACCCGGCGACGGAGCTGATCATCCTCGTCTCCAAGCCGCCGGCGGCCGACGTGGCCGCTGATATCCGCGCGTTCGCGCAGACGCTTGCCACGCCGGTGCAGTACGCACTGATCGGCACCGGGCAACCCGACCTCACCGCGGCCACCGAGCAGGCGCTGGGCCAGCTCGGTGTGCCGGTGCCGTCGTGGCCGCACTGGCCGGGACGTCCGGCGTCGCCCCGGACCGGTTCACTGCGCGGGCTGTTCGCCGGCGGCACCCTGTGTGACGAGGCGATGGTGATCGCCGCCGAGCGGCTCGGACCCATCGGCTCGAACATCCCGTTGCGGCCGGAATGGCGGGTGGACCCGATGACGTCCGGCACCGGCCACGTCATGATCGACTTCGGCGACGACGAGCTCACGGCCGGCCGTCCCCATCCGATGATCGACCAATCGCTGCGGCTGGAGCGGCTGGCGGCGGAGGCGCGGGATCCGGCGACGTCGGTGATCGTGCTCGACGTCGTGCTCGGTCACAGCGCGCACCCCGATCCGGCCGCGGAGCTCGCGCCCGCGATCGAGGCCGTCGACGTCGCGGTGGTGGTGTCCCTCATCGGCGCGAAGGCCGACCCCCAGGACCTCAACCGCCAGGCCGCCGCGCTCCGGGCCGCGGGCGCCCACGTGTACACGTCCAACGCGCAGGCCGCGCGTTTCGCCGCCGAGCTGATCGAGGCCGCCCCATGACCGCCACCTTTCCCCGCTGGTGGCCGTTCTGGCGCTCCAAAACGGCCACCAACGGGGAAAAGATGGGGGCGAGCGGGCGGTGACTGACCTGCTGAAGCGGGACCTGCAGCTGATCGCGGCTGGCGTCGACCTGTTCGCCGAGGCCGCCGCGGGACAGGCGGCCCGGGTCACCCGCATCGACTGGTCGCCGCCGCTGGCCGGAACCGAGGCCGACCTTGCCACCGTGCTCGCCGACCCGCGCCGAGCCGATGCCAACGCCGAGGCGGTGCGACGGGTGCAGGCGGTCCGGGCGCTGCTCGTCGACGTGCTCCCGGCCGGCGAGGTACTCGGGCTCGGCCCGCGCACGATGCTGCATGCCGGTCCGCCGATCGATTGGGTGCGTGCATCCGGACCGCTGCGCGGGGCGCTGATGGGCGCGGCCGCCTTCGAGGGTCTGGTGGCCGATCCGCAGGACGCCGTCGGTCCGCTGGAGCGCGGCGAGATCACCCTCGACCCGTGTCATCACCACAGCGCCGTCGGACCGATGGCTGGCGTGATCACCCGATCGATGTGGGTATTCGTGCTCGAGGACCCGGCCACCGGTCGGCGCGCGTACTGCTCGCTGAACGAGGGCCTCGGCAAGGTGCTTCGCTACGGCGCGTACTCCGACGATGTGATCGAGCGGTTGCGCTGGATGTCCAGCGTGCTCGGTCCCATCCTGCAAGCCGGGGTCCGGCGCAACGGCCCCGTCGACGTCACTGCGATCCTCGCGCAGATGGTGCAGATGGGCGACGAGGCGCACAACCGCAACCGCGCCGGCACGCTGATGCTGCTGCGCGAACTCTTGCCGGCGATGATCGAGTCGGGCTTCCCCGCGAGCGACGTCGCCGAGGCCGCGCGATTCGTCGGCGGTAACGACCACTTCTTCCTCAACCTGGCGATGCCGGCCTGCAAGCTGGCGCTCGACGCTGCGCGCGACATCCCCGGCTCGACGATGGTCGTGGCGATGGCGCGCAACGGCACGGACTTCGGCATCCAGGTCTCCGGCACCGGCGACGCGTGGTTCACCGGTGCCGCGCAGGTACCTGATGGGCTGTACCTCGGTGATTTCGGCCCGGACGACGCCAATCCCGACATCGGCGATTCGGCCATCACGGAGACGATCGGGCTGGGCGGGTTCGCGATGGCCGCGGCTCCGGCGATCGTCCGCTTCGTCGGCGGGACGGTCGCGGACGCGCTTGCGAACACCCGCCGAATGTACGAGATCACGCTGGCCGAGCATGCGACGTTTGCGGTGCCGGTGCTCGATTTCCGCGGCACGCCGCTGGGCATCGACGTCACGAAGGTCCTACGCACCGGCATCCTGCCGCAGATCAACACCGGTATGGCGGGCAAGGTGGCCGGCACCGGACAGGTCGGCGCCGGCCTGGTGACGCCACCGCTCGACATCTTCCCGAAGGCGCTGCGCGCCCTGGCCGCGGCCGCCGCCGCCTGATCGATCCGCCCAACGCCGCCGGCTGATCAGAGCGGCCGCCGCCGCCTGATCGATCCGCCCAACGCCGTCGGCTGATCAGTTCGGCCGCCGCCGCCCACTGCTTAATCCGCCCAACGCCGCCGGCTGATCAGAGCGGATAAGTCGGACTCGGATCAGTCCGGCGCTCAGCTCGGTCTTGCCCTCACCAGCGCGCTCACCGGTGCCGTCACCAGCGCCCTCATCCGTCGCCCTTGCCACCCTGTGCCTCACCACCCTGTGCCTCACCACCCTGTGCCTCACAAGGGCGTGTCCCACAAGAGGGCATCGCCCCCGAGCCTGCGGTCGCCTCACAAGGGTGTTGGCGCGACAGTTGGAGTTTGCCCGCACGCGTGCACGAGCCAACCGCGTATCAACGCGGGCAGACTCCGACCAACCACGCAGCCAATCCCGGCGCACC
>JAODNL010000176.1 GCA_025465405.1 Pseudonocardiales bacterium
ACCACGGTGAGCACGTGATCGACGCACGTGACCAGCAGTGCGGGCTCGCCGTCGCGACGCAGCAGGGCGTGACAACCCACGGACATCGCCGAGGTGACCGGCCCGGGCACTGCCATGACCGGACGGCCGAGGGTGAAGCAATGGCCAGCGGTGTTGGTAGCGCCCGAGCGCGCGGCGGCCTCTACGACAACGGTGCCGGTGCTCAGCGCAGCGATGATCCTGTTGCGGGTGAGGAACCGGTGTCGGTGCGGCGCCGACCCGGGCGGACTCTCCGAGATCAGCAGGCCGGCGTCCGGCACCCGGGCGAACAGGGCCGCGTTTCCGGGCGGATAGGCCCGGTCGATGCCTCCGGCGGAGACGAGCACCGTCTGCCCGCCACCGGCCAGTGCGCTGCGGTGGGCGGCGGCATCGATCCCGAACGCGCCGCCGGACACCACGACGACGCCGGCGCGGGCTAGCCCGTACGCCAGTTCCGCGGTGACATGCTCGCCGTACGCGGTGGCCGCACGCGCGCCGACGATGCCGACCGAGCGCACACCCAGAGAGGCGAGCTCGGCGGTGCCCTTCACCCACAGGGCCAGCGGCGGCATCGGTTCGCCCGATTCGCTGATCTTGCGATCACCGGCGTCGAACCGCCGCCACCGCGCCCAGCCGGCCCTTTCCAGCGCGGCGAACGCCAAGTGCGGCCACTCGTCGGATTCCGGCACAACGAGGCGTATGCCGTGGCGATCGGCCGTGTCGAGGTCGGTATGTGGATCGATCCGCGAGCGCCGTGCCTCGGTGGCGTTCACGACGTCGGGTGGCGCGATTGCTGACCGGATCGCGTCCGCCGCGGCGACCGGTCCCACGTCCTGTACGAACGCCCAGACCGGGATCGAATCGGGCTCGGCGACGCGGCTGAGGTAGGCACGGGCGAGCAGGACCTCGTCGCCCGGTGCCGTCAGGCCGCCCATGTGCCGAACTCCCCGGTGCGGAAGTACAGGGCCTCCGCGACGTCGCCGGCATCCGGACGGATGCGGCCGCCGAGGTCGGCGATCGTCCATGACATGCGCAGCACCCGGTCGAGCCCACGCGCGCTGATCTCGCCGCGCTGCAGATAGGCCTCAGCCGGCTGCAGCACCGAGTGCGGCAGCGCCCACGGCGCGGCCCGCAGTAGAGCGCCGGGCACCGAGCCGTTGAGCCGCCAGGGTGTCGCGTGCCACCGGTCGGCCGCTGCCTGCCGCGCCGCCACAACCCGTAGGGCTACCGTCGCGCTGGATTCGCGCTCCCCCGCCGAGAAAAGCTCCGCGTGCGGCACCGGATCGACCTGTACCCGCACGTCGATCCGATCGAGCAACGGGCCGGACAGCCGCTGCTGGTAGCGCCGCCGGGCCTGCGGGGCACAACTGCAGTGGTGCGCCCGACTGCCGCATGGGCACGGGTTCGCCGCCAGCACGAGCTGAAACCGAGCCGGGTAGCTGACCGCGCCACCACCGCGAAGCAGGACCACGACCCCGCTCTCGAGCGGTTGCCGCAACGCGTCGAGCGCCCGTGGCGAGAACTCGGGCGCCTCGTCGAGGAACAGCACGCCGTGGTGGGCGAGGCTGATCGCCCCGGGCCGGGCGAGATGCGATCCGCCACCGACGAGCGCCGCCACGGACGCCGTGTGATGCGGCGCCTGCAACGGAGCCCGACGGATCAGCCGCGCTCGCGTCGTGAGCAGCCCGGCCACGGAATGGACTGCGCTGACCTCGAGCGCGGCGTCGTCGGCCAGCGGCGGCAGCAGGGCAGGTAGCCGCTCGGCGAGCATCGTCTTGCCGGCGCCGGGCGCCCCCAGCAGGTAGATGTGGTGCCCGCCCGCCGCGGCGACCTCCAGCGCGCGCTTCGCGGCCCCTTGCCCGGCAACGTCGGCGAGGTCCGTGGCCGAACCGGTCGCGCCGTCGTCCGGATCGGGGGTCGCCAGCTGCGGCGGGTCACCCTCACCGCGCAACCAGAGCAGCACTTCGCGCAGGTCGTGGGCAGTGCGGACGTCGACCCCGGCCACCAGCGCTGCCTCGGCCGCATTGCCCGGCGCGACCACGACCCGGCGTACGCCGGCTCGCTGCGCCGTGACAACCGACGGCAGCACTCCGCGTACCGGGCGCAGCCGGCCGTCCAGGCCCAACTCGGCGATCCACGCGGCCTCTGCGACTGCTTCGGGCGGAACGTCACCGGCAGAAGCGAGCACTGCCAGCGCCATGGCCAGATCGAACCGCGACCCCACCTTGCGCACGTCCGCGGGCAGCAGCGCGAGCGTGATCTTGCGGTTGGGCCAGTTGACACCCGAGTTGACGATGGCGGCACGGATGCGGTCCCGGGACTCGACCACGGACGTGTCCGCGAGGCCGGTGAAGGCCAGCCCGGGCAATCCCGCGGATAGGTCCGACTCGATCTCGACGATGTGTCCGGTAACGCCGGACAGGGCGACCCCGAGGGTCCGGGCGAGCGTCATCTAGAAGGCCGCCTTGAGATGACGCACCGACGGGCCGCCCCTGGCCAGCCGGACCACTGAGACGACGTCGAAGCGAAGTTCCGGCCAATAGGCCTCCTCGACGCGATTGTGGTCGAGCCAACGCAGCGCGAGCCTGCGCAGCCGAGCTGCC
>JAODNL010000180.1 GCA_025465405.1 Pseudonocardiales bacterium
GACGGACCGGAAGCCGTTCTTGAGCACGTAGTCGCGCAGACCGGTGACGAGCGCGCCCCAGACCTCGGCCTCGTCGACGAGCCGATCGGCAACGACTACCGGCCCACCGGCGAAGGCCGCCGGTGCCGCCGTTGCCGTGTGGAATCGATGAACGGTCATCTCAGCGTCGTGGACCACGGGCGGGGCCGGCGACCCCTCCGCGACTGTGACGTCCGCGTAGTACATGCTCTCGACGTATTGGGGCGCGCGCAGGAGTGGCTCACCGTCGGGCCTGACCACCATCGAGTCGCCGTCGAACACCAGCTCGTCCTGCGCGCCCACGGTGTTGACGTAGAGCACCGGAGCGCCGGCTTCGGCCGCACGGCGCTGGAGCAGCGGCAGCCGCACGTCGTCCTTGTGGCGCTCGTACGGCGAGCCGTTGATGTTGAGGACCAAGCCCACGCCCGCGGCGCCGGCGACGGTGAACGGCCCGCCGTCCTGCCACACGTCCTCGCAGATCGTCAGTGCGATGTCCACGCCGAGGTGCCGCACGACGACGAACCGGTCGCCGGGCACGAAGTACCGCCGCTCGTCGAACACGCCGTAGTTCGGAAGGTGGTGCTTGAAGTACCGCGCCACGATCTCGCCCCGGTGAATGAACGCGGCCGCGTTTCGTGGCCCCCCCTCGTCGTCGAGGTAGCCGACGACAACCGCTGTCTCGCCGAGACGCGAGGCCGCCAGATCGTGGGCCAGCCGCTTCAGCGTGGCGCAGGACGCGGCGCGGAAGGACCGGCGAAACACCAGATCCTCCGGCGGGTACCCGGTGAGCGTCATCTCCGGGAACGCGACGAGATGCGCCCCGGCCGCGGCCGCCTCGCGAGTGCGGTCGAGAACCATCGCGGCGTTGCCGGCGAGGTCACCGACTGCGTAGTTCACCTGGGCGAGGGCTAGCCGGAGCGTGGGCACCCCTCAATTCTGTCCCACGGCGCTCTCGACGGTGCGATGCGGTTGAGGGCGGCTCTTGCCGGCTCTGGCCGGCGATCCTGGCAATGAACTGAGGGTGACGAGCGGGCACCCGGGCCGCAAACTGGTCAAACCGCTCGCGCCGATGAGGCACACTGGATTCGTCATCGCCGATCCATCTGATCCACGCATGCAACCTGCGGGTGTGCTCGCGCGTCTACTGACTGTAAGCCGATCGTGACGCGTTGCTGAGGGATTCGCGGCGGCCGGTGAGGGAGAATTTCAACAAGGCTCGTGGGATCCGCGACGCCTGATTAGGTGCGGGAGGGCTCAGTGGCTTCGGAGGCCGGATTGTCCGACGGGGTGGACGGCGCGGCCCCGGGGGCTGCCCCGGGCGCCGAGTGGGGGCACCGGCGCTGGCTGCTCGCCGCGGCTCCGGCCGTAGTCGCGCTCCTCGCACTGTCTGCCTGCACGTCCGGCAGCGCGACCCAGAAACAGGGCACCTCGGTATCGCCGATCGCCGAGTCCAGCCCGGCCGGTGACCCTCCGCAGAGCAGCACCCCCGCCCCCGCAGCTCCGCGCGCAGTCATCAAGGCCGGCCCGACGGCGCAGGGGGCGGTCAGCCCCGTCCAACCGATCACGGTTGATGTCGCCGACGGCAAGCTGACCTCGGTGAAGCTCGTCAATCCGGAGGGCAAGCCGGTCACCGGCGCGCTCTCGGCAGACTCGACGTCCTGGAAGAACACCGAGGCGCTCGGCTACAGCAAGACGTACACACTGTCGGCGGTGGCGGTGAACTCGGCCGGCACGCCGGTCACGAAGACGGCGACGTTCACCACGCTGACGCCGGGCAACATGACGATGCCCTACCTCAACACCACCGGCGGGCAGGCGTTGCAGAACGGCGCCACGTACGGGATCGGCATCGTGCCCGTCGTGCACTTCGACGAGCAGATCACCGACCGGAAGGCTGCCGAGAAGGCGCTGACCGTCACGACCAGCACGCACGTCACCGGCGTGTGGAACTGGGTTGATGCCCAGAACGCGCACTGGCGGGCGAAGAACTACCTCACACCGGGCACCCGCGTCACCGTCAGCGCCAAGGTCTACGGCGTCCAGGTCGGACCGGGTCTCTACGGGCAGGCCGACCAGAGCGTGTCGTTCCGGATCGGCGCCAAGCACGTCACGATCGCCGACGACAAGACCCACCTCGTCAAGGTCTACTTCAACAACAAGCTGGTTCGGACCATGCCGACGTCGATGGGCCAGGGCGGCTACGTCAGCGGCACCGGTGGCCAGCAGATCTCGCTGTGGACCATGCCGGGCACCTACACGGTGATCGGGCACGGCAACCCGGTGCTCATGGACTCCTCCACGTTCGGCCTTCCGGTGAACTCGCCGAAGGGCTACAAGGAGTACATCTATCTCGCCACGCAGATCAGCACTGACGGCATCTACCTCCACGATCTCGAGACGACGATCTGGGCACAGGGCAACACCGACGTCTCCCACGGGTGCCTCAATCTCAACCTCGCCAACGCGCAGTTCTTCTACAACACGTCGCAGATCGGCGACATCGTGCAGGTGACGAACAGTGGCGGCCCGGCGCTGCAGATCTGGCAGAACGGCGACTGGAGCGTTCCGTGGACCCAGTGGGTGAAGGGCAGCGCCCTGCACTGAGGCTTCGGAGGCCTCGGAGGCGGCGGTGCGGACCGAACGGGAGTTCGCGTACGCGCGTAATCTCGCAGTAATCCGACAAGGCCAGACTGGAGAACTGTGGACCGCCAACAGGAGTTCGTGCTGCGCACGCTCGAGGATCGGCAGATCCGGTTCGTTCGGCTGTGGTTCACCGATGTTCTCGGCACGCTGAAGTCGGTTGCGGTCGCGCCCGCGGAGCTCGACGGCGCGTTCGAGGAGGGCATCGGCTTCGACGGGTCGGCCATCGAGGGATTCGCCCGCGCCAGTGAGAGTGACATGATCGCCCGCCCCGACCCGGCGACGTTCCAGATCCTGCCCGAGGCCGACGGCCGGCAGGCGGACTCCGCGCGGATGTTCTGCGACATCCAGATGCCCGACGGCTCGCCGTCGTGGGCCGACCCGCGCTACGTCCTGCGGCGGACGCTGTCCAAGGCGGCCGAGCGCGGATTCACGTTCTACACCCACCCCGAGATCGAGTTCTTCCTGCTGAAGAACCGGCCGACGGACGGCTCGGAGCCCGAGCCGATCGACAACGGCGGCTACTTCGACATGACGAGCCACGACACCGCGCACGATTTCCGCCGCGCCGCCGTCAGCGCGCTCGAGGGCTTGGGTATCTCGGTCGAGTTCAGCCACCACGAAGTCGCGCCCGGCCAGCAGGAGATCGACCTGCGCTACGCGGACGCGCTGTCGATGGCCGACAACATCATGACGTTCCGGCACGTGATCAAGGAGGTCGCGATCGCGCACGGCGCGCACGCGACGTTCATGCCGAAGCCGTTCCGGCACCAGCCGGGCAGCGGCATGCACACCCACCTGTCCTTGTTCGAGGGTGACCACAACGCTTTCCACGACCCCTCCGACGAACTGAACCTCTCGAAGACGGCGCGCGCGTTCATCGCCGGATTGCTGACGCACGCCCGCGAGATCACCGCCGTCACCAACCAGTGGGTGAACTCGTACAAGCGGCTGTGGGGGTACTCGGCGCGCGGGCAACTGGTGGAGGCGCCCACGTTCGTGTGCTGGGGGCACGCCAACCGCTCGGCGCTCGTGCGCGTGCCGATGTACAAGCCGGGCAAGGCCAATTCCACGCGCGTCGAGCTGAGGTCGCTGGATTCTGCCTGCAATCCGTACCTCGGTTTCGCCGTACTGCTCGCCGCAGGCATGAAGGGCATCGAGGAGGGCTACGAGCTTCCGCCGGGCGCCGAGGACGACGTGTGGGCGCTGTCGGACACCGAGCGTCGTGCCCTCGGCTACGACGAGCTGCCACACAATCTGGCCGACGCGCTGCGCGTCATGGAGGATTCCGAGCTCGTCGCCGAGACGCTCGGCGAGCACGTGTTCGACTTCTTCCTGCGTAACAAGCGCGAGGAGTGGATCGAGTACCGCGCCGAGGTCAGCCCCTTCGAGCTCCGCCGCTACCTGCCCTCCCTCTAGCCGGCCGCCGCGCGGCCGCCGCAGCCCCGTGCCGCGATCCTGCGCCGCGATCAAGACGTCCGAATGGCGGCCAGGGCGACCACTCAGACGTCTCGATCACCGAGATGGTGGAGCGCCGGAGACGAAGCCGCGCTCACTAGGCTTGCCAGGTGACTGTTGCGCGGCTGCTCGTGATCCAGAACGCGGCCAGCGACCCCGTGGGCCGGCTGGGCGACTGGCTGACGGCGGCGGGCCTGGAACTGGACGTGCGCAATGCCGAGGCCGGCGCCACCGTGCCCGACCACCTGGCGAACTTCGACGGGCTGCTGGTACTCGGCGGCGGAATGGGGGCGACCGAGGACAACAGCGCCCCGTGGCTGCCGGCAGTGCGTGCCCTGCTGCGCGAGGCGATCACCGAGGAGAAGCCGACCCTCGGCGTCTGCCTCGGCGCTCAGCTACTCGCGGTAGCGAACGGCGGGACGGTGGCGCCCAACCCGGGCGGCCCGGAATTCGGGGCCCACTTGATCGCCAAGCGTGCGGCGGCCTCGACCGACCCGCTGTTCGGCCCCCTGCCGATCACGCCGGACGTGATCCAGTGGCACTTCGACGCGATCACCGCCCTCCCACCCGGCGCCGTCACAGTGGCCAGCTCACCGGGGTGCGACGTGCAGGCCTTCCGGCTCGGCCGGCTGGCATGGGGCATCCAGTTCCACATCGAGACGACGCCGGCGATCGTGCGATCCTGGGCGGCCACGGATGCCGACGCGCTGGACGGTTACGACGTCGACCGGATCTTGGGCCGTTCCGACGCGGTACACGACGACCTCGTCGAGGTTTGGCAGCCGTTCGCGATTGCCTTCGCCGGGATCGTCCGCCACCCCGATGCGGTCGCACCGGCCCGGGGGATACCCACATCCACCGCCGAACCGATCACAGACCCCGCCGCGATCCGCGCCGCACTCGCGGCTGAGGCTCACGGCTCCCGTTCGTCCGGCGTGCTGCCGATGCCAGGCGTGCGGCCGAACGAGCAATGACCGACCCCGCGAGCGGAGGCCGGGTGGCTCAGCGCCTCGCCCGGCTCTCGTTCGTCGACGGCAACCGCGCCGCGGAGCTGCTCTCCGGCCCGCTGCAGTGGTGGGACCGAGCGGCCAACGTCCCGGTGGACGACCGGGCCGCGGCGATCGTGGCCGCGCTGGGCCGGACCGCCGATCCCGACGGCGCCCTGGCTGCATTGGCCGCGATCGTGGCGACGCCGGAGGGCGCCGACCTGCGGGCCGCGCTCGAGACGAGCAGCGAGCTGCGTGGTCGGCTGCTGACTCTGCTCGGCGTATCAAGAGCACTGGCCGAACATCTGCGTACCCATCCCGCCGACTGGCGCGCCCTGCGCGGCGAGTACGACCGCGACGGTGCCGTGGTCCGCCTGGCCGACGCCGTCGGCTGCGATCCGGCCCGTCCCGTCACCGGCACGGCCGGCGTGCGGGCGAAGCTCACCGGCGCCGCGGCAATCACCGCGCTGCGCGACGCCTACCGGCGCGAACTCGTCGCCATCGCCGGCCGTGACCTCATCGGCGACATGGACCTCGTCACGGTGACGGAGGCGCTGGCCGATCTCGCCGGTCACACGCTGCAGGCAGCGTTGTCGGTCGCCGCGGCCGAGCTGCCCGACGCCGCCGCGCCCGGCCGCCTCGCGATCGTCGCCATGGGCAAGGCGGGGGGTCGGGAACTCAACTACGTCTCGGACGTCGACGTGGTATTCGTCGCCGAAGCGGGGGAGTCCGACGGCACCGACGTGGACCCCGATCGTGCGCTCACGACGGCCACGAGACTCGCGTCCGACACCATGCGGATCTGCCGCGCCGTGGCGTGGGAGGTCGACCCGGGCTTGCGTCCGGAGGGCAAGGACGGTCCGCTCGTGCGGACGCTGGCCAGCTACGAGACGTACTACCAGCGCTGGGCAAGCACCTGGGAGTTCCAGGCGCTGCTGAAAGCACGTCCGGTTGCCGGCGACCTCGAGCTCGGGCGGCGGTACCAGGAAGTCATCGCGCCGCTGGTGTGGACGGCGGCCGAGCGCCCGGACTTCGTGGCCGACGCTCGCGCCATGCGGCGGCGGGTCGTCGAGCACCTCCCGGCCGCGATCGCCGACCGCGAGATCAAGCTCGGCCGTGGCGGTCTGCGCGACGTCGAATTCGCCGTCCAGCTGCTGCAGCTGGTGCACGGGCGAGGCGACGAGCAGTTGCGCGCGACCGCGACGCTGCCCGCGCTGGACGCACTGCGCGACGGTGGCTACGTCGGTCGCGACGACGCGCTGAGCCTGATCGACGCCTACCGCTTCCTGCGCGCCACCGAGCACCGGCTGCAGCTGCACCGCCTCCGGCGCACGCACCTCGTTCCCGACGATCCCGCTGAGCTTCGCTGGCTGGCGCTCGCGTTGGGATACCGACCGGATTCGCGCGGCGACGCCCGGGCAGTGTTCGAAGCCGAATGGGCACTGCACGCCCGCGAAGTGCGCCGACTGCATGAGAAGCTGTTCTACCGGCCGCTGCTCGAAGCCGTGGCGCGGGTGCCGTCGGAGGGTTTGCGGCTCACCGAGGCCGAGGCGCGACGGCGGCTTGCTGCCCTCGGCTTCGCCGACGCGGAAGCGGCTCTGCGCCACATCGGGGCACTGACCTCGGGTCTGTCGCGGCGAGCTGTGCTGCAGAAGGCCCTGCTGCCGGTGCTGCTGCCCGACTTCGCCGACGCGCCGGATCCGGACTACGGCCTGCTCGCATACCGCCAGGTGTCCGACGCGCTGGGCACGACGCCGTGGTATCTGCGCCTGCTGCGTGACGAGGGCGCGGTCGCATCCCGCCTTGCCTACCTGCTCGGTACCAGCCGCTACGTCGCCCGGATGCTCGGCCGGGCGCCCGAGGCGTTGCAGATGTTGGCGCACGACAGTGACCTGGTGCCGCGCGCGCGTCCCGAGATCGAGGTTTCGATGGCCGACTCGGCCATGCGGCAGAACGAGGCCACCGGGGCTGTGGCAGTGGTCCGCGGAGTCCGGCGCCAGGAACTGCTGCGTATCGCGTTCGGCGATCTGCTCGGGCTCGTCGAGGTAGCGGACGTCTGCCAGGCGATCAGCGCGACGGCAGAGGCCACATTGGAGGTGGCGTTACAGGTCGCGTTGCGCTCCGTGGCCGACGAGCGTGGCTTGACGACGCTCCCCATCCGATTCACGGTCATTGCGATGGGTCGCCTCGGCGGCGCGGAGTCCAGCTATGGATCCGATGCCGACGTCATGTTCGTCTTCGACCCGGCTGGCGGGGCTGAGGAGGACGCCGCGCGGATGGCGCAGGAGGTTGCCGTCCGGCTCCGCGCCCTGCTGGGGTCGCCGTCGTCCAGTGACCCGCCGATGGGGATCGACGCCGATCTGCGCCCGGAGGGACGCAACGGCCCACTCGTCCGGTCGCTCGCCTCGTACGCGCATTACTACGCTCGGTGGTCGTCGGCGTGGGAGGCCCAGGCGTTGCTGCGGGCTCGCGTCGCCGCCGGCGACGCCGACCTCGGTGCCCGATTCATAGCGATGATCGATCCGGTGCGTTACCCGGCGGGTGGCCTCAGCACGTCCGATCGGGTCGAGATCAGGCGGCTGAAGGCCCGCGTCGACAGCGAACGGCTGCCGCGGGGCGCGGATCCGACGACGCATACCAAGCTCGGCCGTGGGGGGCTCGCCGACGTCGAGTGGACGATCCAGCTGCTGCAGCTGGCGCACGGCCACGAGCTCGCCGGGCTGCGCACCACCCGCACCCTCGACGCGCTGGGCGCCGCAGCCGGGGCCGGTCTGCTCACCGGGCACCAGGTCGACGCCCTCGCCACCGCGTGGCGGTTGGCGACGCACGTCCGCAACGCATTGGTACTGGTGCGGGACAGGGCAGAGGATCAGCTGCCGCACCAGGGCATTCCGCTCGCCGCGGTGGGCCGGGCGATGGGATACCCACCGGGATTCGACCCCGGGCAGCTGGTCGATGACTACCGGCGGGCCACCCGCCGCGCGCGCCGCGTGGTCGAGGAGATCTTCTACACACCCCCGCACTGATCAGCGCGGCGTGGCCGGCGCGTCGGCTCAGCGCGCACGGGAGTAAGCGGAACGGCGCATGCTCGGCAACGGCGGGTCCGGCATGCCGAAGTCGGCCGCGTCGACGGGCGGGGTGAACGCCCCCCGCCCGGACAGCAGCCATTGCACTCCGAATGCGGCCATGATCACGATCGCGCCGGCGACCGCGTCGATGATGAAGTGGTTCGCGGTGCCGACGATCACCAGCAGCGTGCACACCGGATACGCCAGCCCGAGGATGCGGATCCACAGGTGCCGCGCGCACAGGAAGATCGCGATCCCGCACCACAGCGCCCACGCGATGTGCAGGCTGGGCATCGCCGCGAACTGGTTCGAGTGGTCCGCGATCTTGGGATCGGCGAACGAACCCCACGTGTGGAACTTCACCAGCGTGTCGACGTAGCCGAAGTGAAGCAGTCGGGGCGGCGCGAGCGGGTAGAGGTAGAACCCGAGCAGGCCGATCAGCGAGGTCGCGAACAGCACGGTGCGGGCGCCCCGGTAGAGGTGTGGCCGCTTGGCGAACAGCCAGAGCAGTACGCCGATCGTGACGACGAAGTGCAGCGTCGCGTAGTAGTAGTTCATGATCTGGGCGAGCCACTCGTTGCGGGCGACGAAATGGTTGATCGACAACTCGAAATTCAGGTGCAGTAAATCCTGAAGGTGTTGCACGCTTGTCCCGTGGCGCAGCGCGATCGACTCCTGTTCGGGAACCGCGTTGCGCACGATCCCGTACAGCCAGTACCCGATCCCGATGATCGCGAGTTCCTGCCACCACACCGGCCGACGCCAGCGTAGGAGCCGATAGGGCAGCAGCCCGGAGAAGCGACGGGTGGCGGGTGCGGCGATCGCCTGCTTTCGCGCCTGCACTGCCACCATGACGGCAATCCTTCCACCCGGGTCCGACGAGATTCTCCTACGCCGAGGCTGGCACTCAGCTGATCCAAGGCTGCACATCGGCGAGCAATTCCGCGGTCGCGGCTCGAATGCACTCGCGCGCCCGGTTCAATGCCGCATCTCGGCCGAATCGGGCGACCAGCGCCACGGTGTTCGGCGGTGGTTCGACATCGGGCGCGAGATCGCCGACGACCAACCGGACCGGCGTGCCGAGCCGCTCGCACATCCGCAACACGGCGTACGGTGCCTTGCCGGCCAGGCTGGTCCGATCCAAACGCCCCTCGCCGGTCAGGACGAGATCCGCGTCGCGAATCTTCGCGCTCAGGCCGAGTTCGGCGGCGACGAGCTCGAATCCCGGCCGGATGGGGGCGCCGAGCGCGGCCAGACCGCCGGCCAGTCCCCCCGCTGCCCCGCCGCCGTCGACAGTCGTGACGTCCATGCCGAAGCGCGAGCGATAAGCCGCGGCACGGTCCTGCAGGCGCACGGCGAGTAGGTCGACCTGCGCGCGGTCCGCGCCCTTCTGCGGCGCGAACGTGGCCGCGGCATCGAGGAATCGGGTCTGCACGTCGACCGCGACGACCACTGAGTATCCGCGCGAGCCATCCAACGGCGCGTGGCCGGCAAGGATCTCGACGGCGCCGGCCCCTCCGTCGGTGGTCGCCGAGCCGCCGACGCCGACGACGATGTGCCTCGCGCCGGCCTCGATCGCGGCGAGGACGAGCTCGCCGGTTCCGGCCGTTGTCGCGGCGAGCGGATCGTTGTGGCCGGCCACCAGGGCAAGTCCGGACGCGGCGGCCATCTCGATCACGGCGCGCTGGTCGGCGAGGCGCCAGCCGGCGCGGACCGGAGCTCCGAGGGGGCCGGTCACCTCCGCCACGCGGTTCGCGCCACCGAGACAGTCGAGCAGGCCCTCCCCGCCGTCGGATACCGGGACGGCCGCGCAGGTCCAGCCGGCATCGTCGCCGGCCCTGCACATCTCGGCCGCGACCTCGGCCGCCGTGGCCGTCCCCCGGAACTTGTCGGGCAGGGCAAGCAGTCGTGGCCGGCTCATCCGTCGGACCCTACGGCGATTACCGGCTCGCGACTGCGGGTAGCAATCAGACGACCGTCTGTGCTCAGCCCGACCCGACCGACTGGAGGAACCATCTCCCACGACCTCGGTCCCGACACCCAGCCGCTGCGCAGCTCTCACAGCGAGGCCGCGCAGGCGGCGCCGGCTGCCGCATGGACCCTGGACGGTCGCTACCGTGTCGTCGATCGCATCGGAGCGGGCGGCATGGCCGAGGTGTTTCGAGCCCACGACGATCTGCTCGGCCGCGACGTAGCCGTCAAGGTCTTCCGCACTCTCGTGGGCACGGCGGCCACCGCGGGCGGTCGCGGGCGCCAGGAGCTGGAGCTGCGGGCGCTGGCTCGGCTGAGTCATCCGAACCTGATCACGCTCTTCGACGCCTCGGTCTCGGAGAACCCGGCCTTCCTGGTGATGGAGCTGGTCGACGGGCCGAGCCTTGCCGGCCGTCTCGCCGGCGGGCCGTTGCCCGAGCCGCAGGTCCGCGCGGTCGGATGCCAGATCGCCGATGCGCTCGCCTACGTCCACTCGCAGGGCATGGTGCACCGCGACGTCAAGCCGGCCAACATCCTGCTGGGATCCGACGGCGCCGGCGGATTGCGATCCCGATTGTCGGACTTCGGCATTGTGCGGATGTTGGACAGCGAGCGCGTGACGAGCATGGACCTGACCCTGGGCACGGCGTACTACCTGGCACCCGAGCAGGCCCGCGGCGCGGACGTCGGCCCGATCGCCGACGTGTACTCACTCGGGCTCGCGCTGCTCGAGGCGCTCACCGGCGTACGTGCGTTCGACGGGTCCCCCGTCGAAGCCGCGGTGGCTCACCTGCTGAGGACGCCGGAGATCCCAGCCGGGCTGCCGAGTCCGTGGCCGGCACTGTTGACCGCCATGACCGCCACGGACCCCGCCGAGCGTCCGAGCGCTGCGGATGTCGTGCAGGCACTGCGGGGCGGCCGGTTCTCGGCCGGTGCGCGGCCGGTCGACAGCGACGCCGCAACGGTTGTCGTACCGGCCGAGCTCGGCGCAGCTGCTGACGCGAGCGCGGAGATTGCCGGCGTCCGACCGCGTCGCCGACGGCCCGGGTCGCTGCTCGTGGCCGCGCTGTTCATGATCGCCTTGATCGGAGCCGCGGGCTACCTGCTGGCCAGGCCCACAGGCCATCCGCCGGCCGACACTCCGATCGGCGTCGTCAGCACGACGCCGGCGCCGGCACATCACCGGCAGCAGACCCCCGGGATCAACGTCGGCGTTCCGGTCGACGGAACGGTCTCCGTGACGGGTTCGCCGACAACGAGCCACCCCAGCCGTTCGCCGGCCCGGCCGACACCGCGCAGCACCGCGGCTCCGCAGGCGCCGGCCACCTCGCCCGGGCCGGCGAGTTCGCCCGCATCGAGCGTGGCGACGTCTGGTGCCAGCTCGTCCGCGAGTTCCGCCTCGGCGACTCCGAGCGATACCGCCACGGCGAGCCCTGGAGCGACCATCAGCCCAAGCGGCTGACCGCACGCGCCGCGCTTCCATGTCGTGCGCCTCGTCAGCGTCATCGCGGCGACAGCCTTCATCCTCACGAGCGTGGACCCGATCACCGTGACCGTCGTCTCCGTGGTCCTCGGAGCTGCGGCGGTGCCGCTCACGTACTTTCCGATACTCATCGTCGCGAACGACCGCGAATATATGGGCAGGTACGTAAACAAGGGGCTTCAGCAACTCGCTCGGCATCGCTTTCCTGCTTCTCATGCTGGTCACCTCGTTAGTGACGCTGCCGCTGCTGTTCATCACGAAGGCGGGTCTCTAGATGGCAATTGTGTGGGCGAACGAGACGCTGCTCGACCGGCTCATCGTCGCAAACGACGGTGGTCACGTCGGCATGGTCGACGACCTCGAACTATCCGATCCGACGAGCCGGAAGGGTCCACGCGTCACCGCACTGCTCAGCGGACCGACCGCGCTCGGCCCGCGGCTGGGTGGCCGGCCGGGCACCTGGTGGCTGGCCATCGGCAGACGGCTGCGACCCGAAGACGATCCGTATCCGAACCGGATTCCGGTCGAAGACATCACGTCGATCGACCACCGCAGCGTCACGCTGGCTGTCGATGCCGAGAGCGTCGCCACCCGGCGGTTGCGCGGCTGGGCGCGGGACAAGGTCATTGGCCGACTTCCCGGGAGCGGGCTATGAGAGCGACCGAGCTCATCGGCTGCCACGTCTATGACGCCGACGGCGAATCGCTCGGCCACGTGCACGACCTGCGGTTCGAGGTCACCCGGCCACCACGCGGGCGCAAGACCGGCTGGACGTGCGAGCTGACCGGCCTCGCCTGCGGAAGTCGCGCCCCGGTCGGCCACCGCCTCGGCTACGGAGGGGGGACATGGCCGGGCCGTGGCCGTTGAGTGTGATGTTCCGGCGCCGGCGGGAACGTTCACTGGAGGTGGACTGGTCGGACGTCGTGCTGTTCGAACGGCCGCGAATCGA
>JAODNL010000182.1 GCA_025465405.1 Pseudonocardiales bacterium
CGCCGGTCTCGGTGGTATGGGCGGCGCGCAACCGCTGGCCGTCACGATGAACGACGGCGTCGCCATCTGCATCGATGTCGACGCGAGCCGGATCAGACGTCGCATCGAGCACCGCTACCTAGACGTCGAAGCATCCTCAGTCCAGGACGCCCTTCGCCTGGCGGTCGAGGCGCGCGACGCCCGCAAGCCGCTGTCCATCGGCCTGCTGGGCAACGCCGCCTCACTCGTGCCGCAGCTGCTCGCCAACGACGCGCCGATCGACATCGTCACCGACCAGACGTCCGCGCACGACCCACTCAGCTACCTGCCGATCGGCGTCGACTTCGACGACTGGCACGAATACGCGGCGGCCAAGCCCGAGGAGTTCACCGGCCGCGCACGCGCCTCGATGGCTCGCCACGTCGAGGCCATGGTCGGATTCATGGACAAGGGTGCCGAGGTCTTCGACTACGGCAACTCGATCCGTGGCGAAGCTCAATTGGCCGGCTACACAAGGGCGTTCGCGTTCCCCGGGTTCGTGCCCGCCTACATCCGGCCGCTGTTCTGCGAGGGCAAGGGCCCGTTCCGCTGGGCCGCGCTGTCCGGTAATCCCAAGGACATCGCCCGCACCGATCAGGCCGTCCTGGACCTGTTCCCGGACAACGAGCCGCTGGCCCGCTGGATCAGGATGGCGCGGGAGCGCGTGCAGTTCCAGGGACTGCCGGCACGCATCTGCTGGCTCGGCTATGGCGAGCGCGACAAGGCCGGCCTGGCATTCAACGACCTCGTGGCGTCAGGTGAGATCGAGGCTCCCATCGTGATCGGCCGCGACCATCTTGACGCCGGCTCGGTGGCCTCGCCCTACCGAGAGACAGAGGCCATGGCCGACGGTTCCGACGCGATCGCCGACTGGCCGCTGCTGAACGCGATGATCAACGTCGCCAGCGGCGCGAGCTGGGTGTCCATCCACCACGGCGGCGGCGTCGGCATGGGCCGCTCGATCCATGCGGGTCAGGTCACGGTGGCCGACGGGACGCCGCTGGCCGCGCAGAAGCTCGAGCGGGTGCTCACCAACGATCCCGGCATGGGCGTCATCCGGCACGTCGACGCGGGGTACGAGCGCGCGGTCGAGGTCGCCGACGAGCGGGGCGTGCGGATTCCGATGCGCGAGGCCTCCGACCCGCGATCTTGATGCCGGCCGCGCGTCATGACGCACGGGGAGTATCAAGATCGCGAGCGGAGCGCGTCGACAGCGGGCCGATCCGCCGGCAGCCACTCGACGCTGTCGAGCTCGTCCGGCGCCAGCCACCGCAGCCGGTCGTGCTCGCGCGCCGAGGGCTCGCCGTCGAGGAGCTCGGCCAGGTACACGTACAGCGGGGGGCCGGGCGCGATGTCGGCGACGGCAAGCAGCGCGCCGATCCTGATCGCGACGCCGAGTTCCTCGTGGCATTCGCGGGTCAGCGCCTCAGCGTCCGTCTCGCCGGCCTCGACCTTGCCGCCCGGGAACTCCCAGCGGCCGGCCAACTCTGGCGGCACGCTGCGACGCGCGGCCAGCACGCGCCCGTCTCGAACGACCGCGGCCGCGACCACCCGAGCTGTATCCATGGTCCCAGCATCCGCGAGTGGACGGGCGTGACGGCGGCGGGGCCGTGTGATGGGATTCGGGCATGTACCTCGCGAGCACTGAAGCAGCGAACGAACTGCTGGAGCACGAGCCGCTGGCCCTGTTGATCGGGATGCTGCTCGACCAGCAGATCCCGATGGAGAAGGCCTTCACCTCTCCGGAGGTGCTGCGGGAGCGGCTTGGCGGCGCGCTCGACGCCCGCGCAATCGCCGACTACGACCCGGACCGTTTCGAGGAGCTGTTCCGCACGCCACCAGCGCTGCACCGGTTCCCGGCCGCCATGGCGAAGCGGGTGCAGGAGCTTGCTCGGATCATCGTCGAACGCTTCGATGCCGACCCGGCGGCGGTGTGGACGCAAGCGACGTCCGGCGCCGAGCTCGTCCAGCGGGTAGGTCAACTGCCCGGCTTCGGCGCGCAGAAGGCCAAGATCTTCACCGCATTGCTCGGCAAGCAGCTCTCGATACGGCCGAGCGGATGGCGCGAAGCAGCCGGAGACTACGGCGCCGACGGCTCGTACCGATCAGTCGCCGACGTCACCGATGCCGCGTCGCTGCAGAAGGTCCGCACCTTCAAGAAAGAGCAGAAAGCAGCCGCCCGCGGCTAATCGGTTGGGCGGTCTTGCGATCAACACGACGTATCAAACGGTCTGATCAGTGCTCCTTTCGGATGAATCGGGACGTTCGTGATCGGAGCGGTGATGGGCTTGAGGCTGAGTACGCTGAGCCGCGTGCACGAGGGTGGGGCCCAGAGCCGGGTGGATCATCATGCCCGGTGACGCCGAGATGACGTCGTGGGCGCGTGAGCCCCTCGACGAGGTCGACGCGGGCCTGCTCGATCAGATAGCGCGGTTGCATTCGGCGCACGATCCGATGCCGGCCGGGCTGGTCGACAGGCTGGTCTTCGGCCTGATCGTCGCCACATTGGACGCGGAATTGGCCGAGCTGCAAAGCGTCCCGCTCGCTGTTGCGAGCCGCGACGACGAGACCGCCGAGGTCCAGTCGCTGACGTTCACCAGCAGCAACTTGACGACTCTGGTCAAGGTGAGTCCGTCCGGTCCCGATCGTGTGCGCATCGACGGCTGGGTCGCCCCCGGCGCGGACTCGATTGTCGAGCTGCATCAAGGCATCGCTACTCGTGGCACGGTCGCGGACCAGGACGGGCAGTTCGTTTTCGACGACGTTCCGCACGGCCCGACGCGTTTCACCATTCGTCATCCGGGGCCCCCTGCCGATCACCTCGTCGAGACTCCGATCGTTGACATCTGACCGGGTGCAGCTTGCTGGACCGACGTCCCATCCCCTTTGAGATAAGAAGTGGC
>JAODNL010000281.1 GCA_025465405.1 Pseudonocardiales bacterium
ACCAGGTCGGGACCCTCGCGGCGGGCAAATACAAGATCAGCTTCCGCGGTGCCGGCTTCGTCCAGCTCTGGTACCCGGGCGCGGCGACGGACGCCGACGCGACCACGGTGACCCTCGACGCCGGGACCCAGCAGGCCGGCCTGAACGTGAGTCTCGGCGGCGTGCCCGCCACGATCAGCGGAACCGTCATCGGTGACGACGTCTCGGCGGCCACGCTCTATCTCGAGACGCTGCCGCCGGGCACCGGCGCGGCGGCCGCAACGCTGCCTGGCACCGCGGCCGCGGTCCCGATCCCTCCGGACAACGGCAGCGCGGTCGTCAAGACGGTGCCGATCGGCTCGGACGGCTCGTTCTCTCTGGCGAGCGTGCCCTCGCCGAGCATCTACGACCTGGTCGTCACGAAGACGGGCTATGCCACGTCGACACAGCGCATCGACATCGGCGCCGGCGAGAACCGCACCGGCGTGCAACTGCGCCTGGACAAGGGCGACGGCGTCATCTCGGGCCTCGTCAGCTCGGCGAGCGGCCCGTTGCCCGGCGTCACGATCACCGCGACATCCGGGCAGAGCACGGCGAACACGGTCTCCCTGAACGTCGGCCAGATCGGATCGTTCACCCTGCGCAGCCTGCCGACGCCGGCCACGTTCACGATCGTCGCGAGTAAACCGACCTTCGCGACGCAGACGCTGACGCTGACGCTCGCCGCTGGCCAGAAGCTGACCGGCGTCGCGATCACGCTGAGTCAATCGGCGGGTTCGCTGGGCGGGACCGTGACCGAACTGCCCGAGAACCGCGGCGCCGGCGGCGTGTCCGTCACCGTCACTGACGGGTTGCTTACCGTGCAGACGGCGACCGAAAGCACCGGGACGATCGGCACCTGGCACGTCGGAGGCCTGCCCGTGCCAGGGACCTACACGGTGACGTTCGCGCGTAGCGACCTCGCGCAGGAGACCGTGTCGGTCTCACTCGACGCCGGCGGCCACATCACCCCGGGCTCGCAGGGCGCGCGCATCACGCCCTCGGGCATCGCCGTGACGATGCAGTCGGCGACGGCCACCGTGTTCGGCACGATCACCCAGCCCGGACGCGCCGGCACGTGCGCGGGTGCGAAGCTCGGCGAGGCGACGGTCACGTTGAGTTCCGGCGCATCGTCGTACACGGTGACGTCGGCAAGCGCGGCCCCGCACTGCGGCCAGTACCGCGTGGAGCAGCTTCCGCCCGGCACGTACACCCTGACCGTGAACGCCGGCAGCGGCACCAGCCCGAGCTCGCAGGTGATCCGCGTGAATGCGGGCGACTCGACGCGTCGCGACGTGCGGCTGACCAGGCCCGCGTCAATGTCCGGCACCGTCACCCAGGGCGACGTGCCGCTCGTCGGGTGGACGGTCTTCCTCTACGTCTCCGGTCAATATCCGAACGTCATCACCCAGACCACGACGACCACGGCCGGCGGGGCCTTCACGTTCACCGGCATCGACGCGGGCAGATACATCGTCGCGACCGGGCCCACGTCGGACCCGGCGAACGCGACGACGACGAAAGCGGTCACCGTCCAGCCCAGCCAGCAGCTGACCGGCGTGGCCATCAGGGTGCCGCAATGACTTTGACAGTGACGGTGGACCGATGACATTTCCCCGCCCGCCCGGCGCGTTCGGCGAGCCATCGCCGGGCGTCCTCGTCGACCAGCAGTTACGTACCGGCGCCGGAACGCCCGTCGTGGCTCACATCATGGTCACCAACCGGGCACCTGAGCCGCGCATCATGGCGGTCACCCCGCTCGGCGTCGACGCGTCGTGGCTGCCCCACCCGAGTCGTAGCCGGCCGGTGATGCCCGGCGAGAGCATCGCCGCTGATCTCGTGCTCAGCCCGGCCGCCGGCACCGTGCCCGCGCGCTATCCGCTGGCCGTCGCGGTCCAGGCGCTCGACCCGGTGTCCGAGCGCGCCACTGCTCCGACCGCGATTGCCGAGATCGTGCTGGTCGTCGACGCACCCGGCCAGATCGCCGTCGAGCTCCAACCGGCGGAGTCGACGGCGGTGTTCGGCAAGCGGCTGACCGTGCTGCTGCACAACACCGGCTCGTCACCGGCTTCGGTGCACCTGGAGGTCCGCGGGCCGCAGAGCACCCGGGTGGCGCTCGGGGCGGATCAGGTCGACGTCCTGCCGGGGCACACGGTTCCGGTTCGCGGACGCGTGCGCGTTGTCCGGCCGCATATCTTCGGCCACCGGTCGCGGCACACCTATACGGTCACGGCCCGGAGTTCCGGCGCGCCACGGCACACCGAGGGCGCGCTCACGGCCCGCGCCATGTTCGGCCCGGTCGGCACGAAGGTCGGCGTCCTCGTGACGGTCGTCGCGCTGTGGGCGGTCCTTGCGGCGGTGTTCATCCCGAAGCTCGCGACCAGCATCCGCAACGGCCAGGACAAGTCCGCGTCCGCGGCGACCAAGACCGCGCAGGGCACGGCGCCCGCACCGGGCGCCTCCGGCTCTGGAGGATCCGGTGGATCCGGTGGCTCGGGCGGAGCCGGCGGCTCGGGCGGAGCCGGCGGCGCCGCGGGCGGGGCGGCCGGTAGTGCGGCCGCGTCCAGCGTGCAGCTCAACGGCACGGTCGCGGGCAACGCACCGTCCGGCGTGAACGTCGCGATCGCACCGACCTCGCTCGTCGACGAGGCGGCGCAGGGCGCGACCCCACTCGGCTTCTCCATGCAGTCGGTGCTCGGGGACGTGGGCAAGGTCCCCGCGTCCGCGTCGGCGATACGTCTGGCCGCACCAGTAGCCGCGGCGCAGAATCGGTCCACCGTCACCGGTACCGATGGCGCCTGGTCGTTCCCCCGAGTCAAAGCACCGGGCTACTACAAGCTCACGTTCTCCAAGGCCGGCTACCAGACCCAGCGTTACGTCGTCGACTCGTCGGTGGCCGTTGCCACCCAGCCATTGAAGATCGTTCTTGTGCCCGGACAGGGCAAGTTGACGGGCACGATCCGGGGGCCGTCCGGGGTGCTGGGCGCCGCCCAGGTCACGATCACCGACGGCACCAACACCATCACGACGAGCAGCAACTCCAAGGGCGCCGTGGGCACCTGGTCGGTCGACGGCCTGTCCACGCCGAGCTCTTATCTGGTGAGCGCGAGCAGCAACGGTCTGAGCACCGAGTCCGAACTGGTCACCCTCGACGCCGGTGGCACGTCCACCGTCACCCTGACCCTGAAGGCCGGCGTCGCGTCGCTCACCGGCAAGGTCCGCGGCATTCCCAACGGTCGGATCCCCGGCGTCGAGGCGTCCGCGAACCCGGTCGGTCTCGGTGGCGTGCAGGTCACCGCAACCGACGGCACCGTGACCCGAACCGCGTCGAGCGTGACCGGGCCGAGCACGAGCAGCCTGGTCGGCAACTACGTGCTTCCTGACCTGGCCCCCGGCAAGTACAGCGTGACGTTCACCGCGCCGGGCTACCTGCCTCAGACCCAGCAGGTCGTCATCAAGAGCGGCCAGTCCAAGGCCGCGGCCGGCGCCGTGCTCGGCTCGGCCACCGGTGTCGTGTACGGCACCGTCCGCGGCGTCCTGTTCGACACCAACGGCGTGCCGCTGCCCGATCCGGCCCACCCGGGGAGGAACACGATCGGTCCCCTGAACGGTGCCGGCCTGATCCTCAGCGACGCCGACAACACGTACAAGTCGACGAGCGCGGCCGACGGTTCCTTCCTGTTCAACGGCGTCGCACCCGGCACGTACGTGTTGAGCGCCCAGTACTCCGGGCTCACGACCGGAGACATCACCGTCAAGGCAACGGCGGGGGGAGCCGCACCCGCCGCATTCAGCCTGCAGGTCGAGACGACCACGAACTCGTCCACGATCGCGGGATTCGTCGCCAGCGCCGTGAGTCCGAGCGGCACGCTGTGCACCGATCCGGCTCTGTGTCACGTGTATTTCACGCTGGTGGACAGCCAAGGCAATCCGGTCAACACCCACACGCAGGACAGCGAGCCGTTCACCGCGTCGCCCACCACGCACCCAGCCGCGATCGGGCCTACGGGCTACACCCTCTCGGCCCAGAACGGCCTCGCGCCCGGCCTCTACCGGCTCACCATCGGCGCCGACGGGTACCTGCCGGCGACGGTGAACGTTCGCGTTCCCCTCAACGCCGTGGCCCAGGCGCCACAGGTCAACCTCTACCCGGGCAACACCATCTCCGGGACGATCAACACCCTCGGGCCGGTGGGC
>JAODNL010000282.1 GCA_025465405.1 Pseudonocardiales bacterium
CGCCCGCGGTGAACAGCACCACCGGCAGCTTGCCGGTGCGGGCAACCTCCGCGACAAGCTCGTACGGAGCCTGCAACTCCTTGGCCGCCACGTACACCTCGTCGTCGGGCAGCGCGCCCAGCCGGCGGATCTCGGCGCGGATGGTGCGCATGTGCGTCACCGCGTTCGAGACGTCGCCGGTGCCGGCCTCGCCCTTGGAGCGGATCATCGCCGCGCCTTCGGTAATCCGGCGCAGGGCCTCACCCAGGTTCGTGGCGCCACACACGAACGGCACTGTGAAGTGCCATTTGTCGATGTGGTTGGCGTAGTCGGCGGGCGTGAGCACCTCGGACTCGTCGACGTAGTCGACGCCGAGGGACTGCAGGACCTGCGCCTCGACGAAGTGCCCGATACGGGCCTTGGCCATGACCGGGATCGAGACCGACGCGATGATCGAGTCGATCATGTCCGGGTCGCTCATCCGGGACACGCCGCCCTGGGCCCGGATGTCGGCCGGCACCCGCTCGAGAGCCATGACCGCCACGGCGCCGGCATCCTCGGCGATCTTTGCCTGCTCGGCGGTGACGACGTCCATGATCACGCCGCCCTTGAGCATCTCGGCCATGCCGCGCTTGACCCGTGCGGTGCCGATGACGTGCTCGGGGGTGTTGACGTGATGTTGGACTTCGGACATAGCGCCGATTCTACGGGCAGTTCAGGGTTTGCCTCGCCGACCGATCGGCAAGACGTGGTCTGGCCCGGTCAGGAGGTCAGCGGCGCGTTCGTCGCGACCAGGACGACCCACGCGCCACCGGGGGCGAGTGCCAGCGGCTTGCCCAGGCTGGTACGCAGCGTGGTGCCTGACGTCGCCTTCGGGCGGGTCCAGGTGCCGTCGACGCGATGGCCGTTCCGGAAGACGACGACCTTGCCGGTGCCGATCGTGTGCGTGAACTGCGACGGGTTGCCCATCACGTCGACGTCCTGGGGGTAGACGGTCACCTGGCAGAACTGCACGATGACGTTCGGCGTCGAGATCAGCGTGCCGCTCGCGGTGCGCTGGACGGCTCCGTCGATCACCCGGACGTAGCGATGCAGGCCGGCATTCCAGTCGAAGCGAACCGGCGTTCCGCCGACCACGGTCTGGACCGACAGGCCCTTGGGCCGGTGGGTGAGGTTGGCCGCTGCGGACCAGGTCAGCCCGATGCTCTTGGCGCGTGGCGCCTTCAGGGTCTGACCGGCCAGCGCGAGGTTCGCCGTCAGGTTGTACGGCGCCGACCGGCTGCCGTCACGCGCGAATCCCGGGCCACCGCGGTCGTTGATGCTGGACTTGAGATTCGACCGGTCCAGCACCTGCAGCGGGTTCGGGGCCCCGCCCGACGCGACGTAGGCGATCGGGCCGTACTGCGCGACGAGTTCCGGGTCGCTGGCGCGCGTGCTGCGCACAGCCTCGACGGTCGGCAGCTGGGTGTTGTAGATCGCCAGCAGGCGGGTCAGGCCGCCCTCGACCTGTTCGATGTAGACGATGTTCGCCTTGTCGATGTTGACCTGCGGGCGCCCGTTGGCCGTGTCGTCGATCTTCACCGCCACGACCGGGTTCGTGGACGGCTTGCCGATACCCGTGAACGGGCTCACCGCGGGCGGGAGCTTCGGCGCCGCCTTCTTCGTGGGCGTCGGCGACGGCGTGGGTGGTGTGATCACCGCACTGGCGGATTGCTTCGCGTGATGGCTGCCGCTGCAGGCGGCCAGGGCAACCGCGGAGACCGCGACGCACGCCAGCTTCAGCGCGCGGGACGAGATGATCATGAAGATTCCTTTGCCGTTTCGGGCCTCGGGGGCTCGGTCTCTGACGTGGCCGGCGGATTCGGCTGCGCCGCGGCCGGCAGCGTGTCATCGATGTCGAAGAACTGCGGCACGGCCCGCCGGCCCGCCAGCCGCAGCAACCTGGGCATGCGTCGCGCACGTAGTGTCCGCGTATCGCGTACCGCGTCATTGTAGAAACGCCGTGCGATCAGCACGCGGGCCGCACCCTCACGCAGCTCCTCGACGGCGTCCGCCCGGACCGGGGTGGGGCTCTGCACGATCTCCGACACCGCCCGACCGACCGCGTTCTCAGCGCCCTGCCGCTCCCCCGTGACCAGGTTGAGCGCCGCCCGCGCAACCGCCTCGTAGTGCTCGCGCCGCGAGGCCGCTACGCCGCTGTCGGGCGCCTCGGCGACGTGCAGCAGCGCTGCCGCCCGGCGCACGAGCTGGGCGTCGAGGGCGGCCTGCGCGGCGTCCACGCGGGCGTGCAGGCGATCCAGCCGGGTCAACGTGAACGTGACCCACATTGTCAGCAGCACCGCCACGACCACGGCAGCGAGCAGCCAGCCGACGGGAAGCACCGACCGACTCTAGCCGCCGCGCCGGGGCCGACAGCGCACCGGCGGCCGGCTCAGCGCGGCGCGATGCCCGCGCCCGCGATCGCCAACTCATAGACGCGCAGCACCTCCTCGACGATCACCGACCAGTCGAACGGCGCGACCGCGCGCGCTCCGGCCGCCGCCAACCGCTCGCGCCGCGCCGGATCGTCCAGCAGGGCGGCGAGCGACGCGGCCAGCGCGTCGGGGTCGCCGACCGGGACCAGCTCGCCGGCTGCGCCCCCGTCGAGCACCCGCCGGAAGGGCTCGAGGTCGCTGGCGACCACAGGCGTCCGGGCCGCCATCGCCTCGAGCAGGATCACGCCGAAGCTCTCCTGGCCGGTGTTCGGCGCGCAGTACACGTCGATGCTGCGCAGCATCCGTGCCTTGTCCGCCTCGCTGACCTGTCCGAGCAGGACGATGTGCTCGACGAGACCCGCCGGCAGCTCCGCCCGGAAGTCGTCGGCCTCGCCCCGGCCCGCGACGAGCAGCCGGAGGCCCGGGCGTCCGCGGGCGAGGCGCTCGAGTGCACCGACGAGCACGTCCATGCCCTTGCGCGGTTCCTCGTAGCGGCCGATGAAGCCGATCGTGCCGCCGTCGCGGGGATAGCCGGGCAGCGGCTCGGCGCGCGCGTAGTGCGCCACCGCGACGCCGTTCGGGATGACGACCGCGTCGGCCCCGAGGTGCTCGACGATCACCTTGCGCGCAGCGGGTGACACCGCGATCCGGCCGCTGAGCTTCTCGAGGAAGGGCTGCAGCACCGTGTCGAACATCGAGAGGAACCGGGAGCGGACGGTGGCCACGTGGAAAGTCGCGACCAGCGGCCCGTCGTGGATCATGCAAGTGAGCAGCGACAGGCTCGGGGGTGCCGGCTCGTGGACGTGCACGACGTCGAACGCCCCATCGCGCAGCCAGCGGCGCACCCGCGCGGCGGACACGACTCCGAACTGCAGGCGCGCGACGGAGCCGTTGTACGGGATCGGCACCGCGCGGCCGGCCACCACGACGTAGCGCGGCAGCCCGGGCATGTCCTCGTCACCGGGCGCGAGCACCGAGACGGTGTGCCCCAGCGAGATGAGCTTCTCGGCAAGGTCGCGGACGTGCGCCTGCACGCCGCCGGGGATGTCCCAGGAGTACGGGCAGACGATCCCGATACGCATCAGTCGCGAACCGCTTCGGCCGGGCCGGTCGGGCGGGGCTGCAGGTCGGCCAGCCAGAGTCGCTGCAGCATGTGCCAATCCGTCGGGTGGTCGGCGATCTCACGGGCGAACGTGTCCGCGATCGCCTGGGTGCCGGCCGCGACCTGGTCGCGCAGCCGCGCTCCGGAAAGCTCGATCGGGGAGCCGATGCGCTGCGCCCAGCCGTCGTCGGTGAACCACAGGCTGACCGGCAACAACGCCGCGCCCGTCGTGGCGGCGAGCAGCGACGGCCCGGCCGGCATCCGAGTTGGTTCGCCGAAGAACTGCACCTCGATTCCGTTGCGTGACAGATCGCGATCGGCCACCAGGCAGATGGCACCTCCGGCCCTCAGCCGTTCGCTGAGCACGTCCGCGGGTGCGCGCTGGCCACCGGTGAGCGCAACGACCTCCATGCCGAGGCTCTCCCGGTAGGCGACGAAGCGGTCGAACAGTGACTCCGGCTTGAGGCGCTCGGCGACGGTCGTGAACGGCACGCCATGCCTGATCAGCCAGATCGCCGCGGCGTCCCAGTTCGCCATGTGCGGCAGGGCGAGGATCATTCCGCGGCCGCGTGCCATCGCCTCGTCGATGTGCTCGACACCTTCGGTGTTCTTGTCGGTGCGTAGCGCCACGTCACCGTGATCCATCTTCGGCAGCCGGAACGTCTCGAGCCAATACCGCGCATAGGACCGCAGGGAGTCGCGGACGATCCGGTCCAGGTCTGCCTCGGACGTATCCGGACCGACCACCCGGCGCAGGTTCTTGCGCAGTTGCCGCACACCGCCGCCGTTGCGTGCGGTCGCGGCGTCCGCGGCCACCCGGAACGCGCGCGCAGACACGCCGTACGGAAGTGCCTTCACCGCGCCCCAACCGGCCGCGTAGCCGAGGTCGAGTACCTGCCCGCGGGCGCGATCGAACATCACGGCCCCGCCGGCGCGACGTCGAGGCCCTTGGATTGCCGATAGACGGTGGCGAAGCGCTGGGCCACGGTGATCGTGGACGCGGCGACCAGCAACCACAAGGCGATGGCCTGCACGTACGGGACGCGCATGGGTTCCCCGGACATGCCGGTGCCGACGAGCACGATGATCAGCCGGTCGGCGCGCTCGGCGATGCCGACCGTGGCCGTGAGGCCGACCCCTTCCGCCCGGGCGCGGATGTAGGACGTCAGCGATCCCAGCACGAGGCACAGCAGCGCGGCGAGCAGCATCCAGCGCTGACCGTGCAAGGCGAAGTACCAGCCGATCGACCCGAAGATCGCCGCGTCGGCGATCCGGTCGCAGGAGGAGTCCAGGACCGCGCCGAACTTCGAGTTGCGCCCGCTCGCGCGCGCAACCGCACCGTCGAGGAGGTCGAGCATGACGAAGCCCCAGACGAGCAAGGTGCCGGAGAACCACCAGCCGTGCGTGAAGAAGGTCAAGGCAGCCGCCACCGCGCCGACCGTGCCGACGACTGTGATCGCGTCAGGGGTCACGCCGGCACGAGCGAGGCGCTGAACGAGCGGGGTGATGGCCTTCGAGACCGCGTCACGGGCGTGGATGTTCAACACGCTGCACAGATATCCGTTCAGGCCGCCGGTGGAGCTTCTTGTGCGCTAACGATAACGGGCGCTCGGGACGGATCTGCGGGGATCGCTTGTCGTGCACCGGAGACTGGGTGTCGAATGCCTGGATCCCCTCTTTACGAGGGACGAGCGGAAGATGTCCGACTGGAGGCTCGCTGCGATGTCGACGAAGAAGGCCGCCACCCGGACACCGACGGCCTCTATCGACACGGCCGACCGTCCCGAGAAGATACGCAACGTCGCGCTGGTCGGTCACTCCGGCGGCGGGAAGACCACGCTGGTCGAAGCGTTACTGGCCGTAAC
>JAODNL010000296.1 GCA_025465405.1 Pseudonocardiales bacterium
GGCCAGGCGATACAGGTAACTGGACATGCGGCAGAGCTCCACAAGTGAGGTTGAGCGTGAATTTCCGGTGGCCCGACGCTAACGGCTTCGCTAGCCGTACGTCAAGTGAGTCACTAGCTGATCGTCAAGTGACTTACCTGACGCACAGCTAGTGACTCACCTGACGCACAGCAAGTGACTTGCACCCTATTCGCGGGTATGCTGCGCTGCGGTCCATCAGTGAGGAGCACGTCCATGGCGACGCCGGTAAAGGGCACGTCCACCCGCGCAGTGCAGGCCGAGCAGACCAGGCAGCAGATCCTGCGCACGGCGCAGCGGCTGTTCGCCGAACTCGGCTACGACGCCACCTCGCTGCAGATGATCGCCGATGAGATGGGGCTGACCAAGGCCGCCGTCTACTACCACTTCCGGGCGAAGAGCGACATCCTGCACGCGGCGATGCTCCCCGGGCTCGAACGGATCGAGACCCTGCTCGACACCGTCGCCACAGTTCGCGGCCGTCGCGCACGCGTCGAGCACCTCGTCAACGGGCTCGTCGAGTTCCTTGTCGACAACCGCTATTTCGCGGTCATGGCCGCCAACGACCCAGCCGCGAAGCGGCACAACCTCGACGAGGACTCCGAGCGCTTGCGGCTGCGCGCGTTGACGCTGCTCTTCGGCAACAACCCGACCGGCGCTGAGCGAGTCGCGTTCTACGCGGTGCTCAGCATCCCCGAGACACTGCCAGAACTGATGGACCTGCCGGACGACGAGCTACGCGACGCCCTGCAGGCGACCATGCTGCGCGTGCTGCGCGTGCCGCCCAAAGTTGGCTGAGCACCCGACCTCGGCCGGCACGTCGTCAATGCCGAGACATCCCGTCTGCGGCGGCCGACGATCCAGGCTTGTGACTGCGAACGCCCCGTAGCCGAGCACGAAAAGCCAGGAGGCGTCCTTGATGATCAGCCCGAGGATGTCGCGTTCGCCATCGAGGGTGACGCCGATGGCGGCGTAGAACGGCCGGTTGGCCACCTGCCCGTCGCGGACCTTCACCACGATCGCGTCGACGAACACCGCGGCGTAGATCTCATCCAACGGGCGCATTGCCCAGTCGTTCATCTCCTCGATCACCTTGTCGGTGATCCGGGAGATCATCTCCTTGCTTACCAAGGCGCGGTAGATCTCGCGAAGTGCGCGCTGATCTCTCCGGTCGTGAGCCCCTTGGCATAGAGGGACAGCACGATCTCATCGACGCCGTTGAGCCGTCGTTGCCGCTTCTGGCACCTCGATCTCCAGATGACCGGACGCCTCAGTCAACACCGTCCTACCTTTGGTGCCGTTGCGGATGTTGCCCGTCCCGGCACCAGCAAGATCATGCTTCTCATAGCCCAGGTGCTCGGTCATCTCCTCGTTCAACGCGGTCTCGAGCACCGTCTTCGTCAGCTGCTTGAGCAGCCCGTCCGGGCCGGTCAGCGACAGGTGAAGACGGGCCCCCTGTCCCCGGACGTCAGGTAGGCCCGGCCGGTTAGCGCTCCCGACGCTGCTGGCTAGTGGGGTTTAGACGGTCGCGACGACGCGGCGGTTGTCCTCGTGTTCGGTGGGGGTCTTCGGGTTGGATTGGACCGGGTGCTTGGAGCCGTCGGGGTCAATCGAGGCGCGGGCAACGGGGACTCCGCGCCCGACCTGCCAAGCTCTTACCGCGGATGCGCGCGCTGCGCTGAGTTGGATGTTGTCGTTCTCGCGTCGCGGCCGACGTCGGTGTAGCCAGCGATGATCACGTCGCCTTCGTACTTCTCGAGACGGGCGACCCGGAGAGCCCGCGCAACCTCCAGCCACTAGGCCCCGGCGGGTGTTCAGGTCGACCGGCGGCCGGGCAGTTCGATCAGCTCGCGCAACAGCTCGACCAGCTCGGCCAGAATCGGCCAATTGAGCGCGAACGACACCTGCCGCCCGGCCTTACGGCGCCCGACAACGTCGGCGTCGAGCAGGATCCGGACGTGGTAAGACAGCTCGTCGGCCTTGACTCCGACGTGCGAACGCACCTGGTCGGACGGCAGCCAGTCGCCGTTGGCCAGCGCTTCGAGGATGCGCCGGCGGACCGGATGGGCCAGGGCGTGCAGGAGGACGACGACCTCGGCCGTAGACAGTGGCGGGATCGAATCGTCGGTGCGGCAACCACGTGAAATGTCAGACATGATCGTTGACCGCCTGGTCCGATCAATAATTAACCGAGTGTACAGTTTATGGCTGTAGACGCGTCCTGACCAGCATTTCCAGCTCGTCGCTCACTGCCAATCCTCGGATCCAGACGTCACGCAGCCAGGAAAAGGGCAGGTCGAACACCACCCGATTGCCGTCGCGCCGTCCGGTCACCGGGCCTTCAGGGTCGGCCAACGCGACGTCGACCTCGACCCCGACCTCGTCCAGCCAGCCTCGAACGAGGGGAACCAACCGGCCATACACCGCCGCCCGCAGCGCGGGGGTGGCCTCGTCCACCCGCGGATCGGCGGCCTCGACGCGGTCCGCCCAGGTCGCGATCACGGTGGCCACCAGCCGCCCGGACAGCTCGCCGTCGAGACGCAGCAAGCGGGCCAGCACCTCGTCGACCCCATCGGGATTGCCGCGCGATCCGGCCGGGAACGCCGCGGCGCGGCTTGGGATCGCCATGCCGTGCAGGGCCGTCCACCGTGCTTGTCCGTCGTCGGGTGGCGCCAATGGATCAGCCAGGCCCCGACTGCCCAAGACCAGCACGTCGAGGTCGTCGGTGTGCCGGCGCCAGGCGTCCAACAGGTCCAGGCAGGGCAAACTGGCCGAGCCCAACGCCACTAGGGTCAGCTCCCGGTCCGCGTCCGGGTGATCCGGCGCATTGAGGTCGCCGTCGACCCAAGCCAGCCGGTGCGCGTGCCCGGCGCAGTCGAGCGGCACGGATACCGGGGCCAACCCGGCCCACCAGGGCCGGTTCATTCCTCGGCCCGGTCGAGCTCGACGGTCACGATCGCCCGCGCGTTCTCAGTGCCGACCGCAATCGCCAGGCGGCCGGCATCAGGGGCAAGGGCGGGGGCGAAACTCACCCGGCCGTGCCAGCCGAAACCGTCGGCGGCAAACTCCGCCATCCGGCCGCCGTAGCAGCCACCCCGGTCGTCCACGGCGGTGAAGACGAGCGTGGGCTCGTCGATCGCGGGACCGTCATGTGGCCGGGCGACGACACCGGCGCCGGCGAAGTCGAGCTCGAAACCGTCGGCCTGCCGGGCCAGCTCCAGGATGCTCAGGCCGATGCCGTCGAACACCGGCGTGCTCACCCCGACGATCAGCCGGTTCGTCGGGTCGTCCGGGCTCGGATGGGCGGCCGGCGGCGTACCCCGGCTCGGCCCTGACCCGGTTGGCCGCAGGTGGGGCGGCGGAGCAGTCACCGCCACGGAGTCGGCGGCCAGCACACCGCACCGGACAAACGCGTCGGCAGCGATCGCCCACGCGGTCGGATTTTCCCCGTGCCGAAGATGATCGAGGTAGCGCGCGGCTCGGTGCTCGATCGGCTCGTCGGCGGCGTCGAAGTGTTCGACGGCCACGGTCGCAATCGCCGGCGACGCGATCAGCTCCACGCGTTCGCCGGCGATCTCGAGCCAGGCCGCGGTGAGCGCCGGGCCCGGGCTGGCTTCGTAGTAACCGTGCCAATA
>JAODNL010000297.1 GCA_025465405.1 Pseudonocardiales bacterium
GGCGATCCGACCCAGGGAATCAGGCTTGCGGCGCTGATCCTCGTCCTGCTGTGTGCGGTCTGCGGTGCGCTGATCCTCGCTGTGCTGCTCCTCGGCGGTGCGCGTCCGCACGCTCCCGACCTTGAGCTGTGGGTCCGCGGCGAGCAACCGGCCTACCGGTCACCACGGCTCGCGGCCGCGATCCGCGACAGCTGAGGCCGCTGCTCGAAACAGCGACAACGCAGTAGTCGTCGGGCAAGCTTCACCAGTCTGCGCGGGGTTCTCGTCCGAGGTTGGCGACAAGCCGATCTGATGTTCGCGCCCATACACGCGCCGGCAGCGGCGCTGCGAAAAGGTCGTTCCGAAGGCCGGGCGGAGCCACGATAGAGCTGTAGGAAAGGAGAGCCGCGGCAAGATCTTCGGGGATCGGCTCACGACTACGGCATGCCTGAGCGATGTCCCATGCGTGGACGGCAAGTTCGATGGAAGCGATTGCTCGGACGACACTCGCGTCGATCCGTCGCCCACCGATCTCGCCGACCGGCGTTGACACGGCGGCCAACCCGCGAGCTGCTGTGCGTACGACCCCACAGACGACGATGGCGACAGGCGGAGACGTTTCGGATAGCCGCGGTGTCGACCTCACCTTCGTCTGCGCGGCGCGTGGCGACAACAACGGTGCGGCGGCAGCGACAGTTTCGGTCAAAGCCATGCAGGAATCGGCGAGATGGACGAGTAGATCTGACACGGTCCAGCCGGCACAGGGGGTCGCCCGGTTCAGGTGCTCACGCCGAATTCGGCTCAGATTACGAATGGCATATGCACACGCTGCATGCAGCGTGGTTGGATCCCCCGTCACCGACGAAATCACTTGGGTGGACGCTCTCGCGGTGTCCTTGACCTGCTGGGCGAATTCGGCAGGCCGAACGTGACGAACAACGCCGGGTCGCGAAACGCCACGATTGAGCCGAGCAACCGGTAGCAGTGGGCCAGAAGTTCTCGCCGGAAGGGATCGGTCAGCCGGTTGAAGGCGGCGCGGTCCAACGTCGGTGTCCCGGTCACGTCCCACCTTCCTCAACGTTGACCTGTTCAGAGCCAGCGGTATGAACAGCCGTATGGGTAGGTAGACCTCGGACGCGACCGAAACTCATCGGTGACGCGGCATCCAGTACGGAAACCACGCACAGCATGGGCATCGTGTCTGCCTCGTCAGTCGCCTGGGCGCGCGTCGCCAGGCGAGCCACGGCGACCGGCGATTACTTTCCGCGACGCCGCGAGTCTTCCTTTATGAATCCTTTGACCGTGCGAACACGACTGGAGCCTTCATGGCCGGATCTGGTAAGAGCGGATTATCCGCAGAATCGACAGGCCTCCGCGATCCCGGAGGTCCTACCGCCTCGGACTCGACGACAAGAGAGGCGGCAATCGAGTCCGCCGCGCACTCCGCACACCATCGCGGTTGGACCCTCGCGCTGGCCTCGATCGGAACGTTCCTCGCCACCCTCGACATCGTCGTCGTGGCGACGGCGCTTCCCACATTGCAACGCGACCTGCATGCGAATCTGTCCCGTCTGGAGTGGACGATCAATGCGTACAACCTCGTCTTCGCTTGTGCGCTGTTGACCGGTGCCGCGCTGGGGGATCGATATGGTCACCGGAGGGCCTACGTCGGCGGGCTTCTGCTTTTCAGTGCCGGCTCGGCCGCCTGCGCTGTTGCGACGAGTTCAGAAGCGCTAATCGTCTTCCGCATCGTCCAGGGCCTCGGTGCGGCAGTCGTGTTGCCACTGACACTGACATTGATCACGCACGCATTTCCGATCGAGAAGCGCGGCGCGGCGATCGGTATCTGGGGCGCTGTGTCAGGACTCGGAGTGGCCGCCGGTCCGGTCGTCGGAGGCGCGGTGGTCGAGTACCTCAGCTGGCACTGGATCTTCTGGCTGAACGTGCCGGTCGGCGTCCTTGCTGCTGTTCTGGCGCTTTCGCGGCTGCCCGAGACGCGCGGACCGCGCCCGCAGCTTGACCTTCCTGGCCTGCTCTTGGCCGGGGCGGGGATGTTCGGGCTCGCGTGGGCGGCCGTGCAGGCGCCGAGCGTCGGCTGGGGCAGCCCTCAGGTCGTCGCCGGGTTGATCGGCGGACCGATTGTGCTCGCGGGGTTCTTCGCTTGGGAACAGCGTGCCGAATATCCGATGCTGCCGTTGAGTTACTTCGGTCGTCGCGGGTTCGCGACCGCGAACGTCGTCACGTTCTTCTTGCGCATCTCGCTACTCGGGTCGCTGTTCATGATCACCCAACTGTTCCAGATCGGGCTCGGCTACTCGGCCATGGAGGCCGGAGTGCGGATCCTGGTGTGGATGGCGATGCCGATGCTGGTCGCACCCATCGCCGGAATCCTGTCTGACAAGGTAGGCAACCAGCCTCTGATGATCGGTGGCCTGATCCTTCAGGGGGCGGGTCTCGGGTGGTTCGCCGCCGTGGTCTCGCCGACGGTCAGCTACGGCACCCTGGTGTTGCCGTTGATCATTTCAGGGATCGGCATCTCGTTCGTGTTCACAACCGTTTCCAATGCCGTCGTCGCTTCGGTCAAGCTGTACGACGCTGGCGTAGCCGCGGGCACCAACGCGGCCGTCGGGGAACTCGCCACGGTCTTCGGAATCGCGTTCGTCGGTGCGGTATTCGCAGGCTACGGCAGCTACGCATCTGCGACGAGCTTCGTGCAT
>JAODNL010000307.1 GCA_025465405.1 Pseudonocardiales bacterium
TCAGCGCCGTCGAGTCAGGGAGTTCGGAAGACCTGCACCTCGGCGAGGGCAAGGTAGTTGGTGCCGGACAGCTGCACCATCACGTAGCGCCCGGTGGTCGCGATCGGCAGCTGCGTCGGCTGGCCCATCGCGCCGGTCTGGTGGCTCGACGACACGCCCGGCTGCGCGGCCTGCTGCGCCGGCGTGAGCGATGTGTCGAACGGCGTGTTGGACACGAACACCCAGTAGTCGCTGGCGCGATCGGCACAGCAGTCGGTCCGGTTCCACAGGTTGATGCTGGCGATCTGCTGCGAGGAGCCGAGGTCGACCTGCCACCACGCGTTGGTGTTGTAGTCGGTGTGCGACAGCGACCCGGAGCCGTGCGAACCGCTGGTGTTCCCGTCGACGGCGTGCGCCGCGGGACTGTCGAACGCGGTCGACGATTGCGTCGCCGGCTTGCCCTGCGCCAGGTTCAGAGACGCGTCATAGGTGTATCTCGCACTGGTGACAGCGCTCGTGCCGGCCGCGGTCGTGACGGCCACGTCCCCCTGGTAGGCGCCCGTCGGCAGCGTGGCCGCGATCTGGTTGGGCCCGATATAGCTCACCTGTGTCGCGGCTGCCGAGCCGATGCGTACCTGCGAGCTAGGACGGGTGCCAGCCGCACCACGGTTTTCGTGGTCGCAACGTGTGGTCATTGCGAGCATCGGTCCGTTAGTGGCGCACTCGGCGAAGCTGCAACAGCTTCTCGACGCTGAAGTCCTCCGAGCGGGACCATCCGACCACGTTCTGCTCGTCCTCGCGGATCATCTCGGCCTTGTCGAAGATGGCGGGCAGCGCCTCGGCCGGAACCTGCAGTACGCCGTGCTCGTCGCCGTGGATGATGTCACCGGGTTGCACGGTCAGGCCGGCAACCGTGACTTCGGTACCGACCTCGATCAGGCGCATGTAGCAGCGGGCGACGCACAAGCCGGCCGCGTACACCGAGTAGGGGAACTGGCGTAGTTCGTTGACGTCGCGGACCCGGCCGTTGGTGATCAAGCCCTGAATGTTCAGGGCGGCGAGCAGGCTGCCGTTGACTTCGCCCAGAAACGCACCGGCACCGGCAGGGTCGTCACGGTCTTGCAGGACCACGACGACCGGGCCGTCGATCGAGGCGATGGCCCGGTGCAGCCGCGACACCGGGATGCCGTCCTCGCCTGGTTCCCGGGCGACCATGCGTGCGGTGACCGCTCGGCCGACCATCGGTGCCGCGCCGGTGACTCGGTGGACGGAGCCGTTGCTGTAGCCGATGTTGTGTGGTCGCAGCCGCAGCGCATCCAGGGCGTTGCTGAGGGCGGGGGTGTCCCAGGAGGCAAGGGCTTCGAGTGCTTGGGCGCTGGTGGTGGTGGTCATCAGGCTTCCTTCACGTTGGTGATCACGATGTCGCCCGCACGCCATTGCTCGGCGGGAAAACCGGTCGAGCAGGTGCCGGGTCAGAACATTCATCAGCGCGGCGAATGCCGGAATTCCGGCATGGGATTCGGCGATGGCCTGACCCGAGGTGTTCATCAGCACGACGGTGTAGTCGTTGGACTCGCGGATGATCGTGGAGAACGCTGTGCGCAGCAGCGTGGTCGCTGCCTCGTCGGCGATGGCCACCAGCCGGCTCCACCAGATCTCTAGCTTGATCGCGTCCAACTGTTCGGTCGTCACGGCGCGTCGCTCTCCTGCTTGTGCGCTGCTGTCCTTCATGTGGAACCGGGTTCGCGGGCGCCCACGAGGACGCTGGCCAGCGGCACGTGGTGCTGCCCGGCGTGCATGTCCCGATCGTGCAGGCTGCCCTGCACGATCGGGCGCGGGAAGGACACCTTCACCACGTGCAGCGCCGGGATCCGAAAAATCTGCAATGACGCCGGGGCGACCTGATAGAGCTCGCTGATGAGTTCCGGGGTGATGAGTGCGTCGGCGATCGAGTAGGTCCGCGCATCGGGCATGAAGGCCTCGAGCGTCATCCAGAACGGTCCGGCGTTCTTGGACCGCACTTCCAGGGCAAGGTCGCCAAGCGTGCGGGCGCCGGTGCTCGCCTCAGGCATCGCTGCGCTCGGGCATCCGCAGCCGAAAGATCTGCGTCGGTGAGTCGACGTCGAGGACGTGATTGAGGACGAACTCGTACGCCGGGCCGCGATCGATGTGGGCCGGTGAAGTGGCGAAGGCGAAACTGGGCAGGTAGCTCATGGTCGGCAGCGGCAGGTGCAGCAGCAGGGGATTCGCCAGCTTCGAGATGGCCGTAGCGGTCTGCTGATCGTCGGCACTGATCAGCAGCATCACCCCCACCTCCTGAGGTGTCGCTGGTGCTGGGTCGAGGTCGCCGAGGATGGCGTTGTAGCCGTAGAGACGCAGGTCTGATCCCCAGGCGTCGGTGGGCAGTTCCAGAACCGTTTCGACGCGTTCGGTGAGCGTCTTCTGCAGGAACTCGGCCCACTCGTCGATCGAGCCGAGCACCTGCGGGTCCCGGATACCGGTAAAGGACACCGTTTCGTAGCCGGTGACCGCGGCGCCTTCTAGCTTGACCGTGTACTGCTCGGCGGGATCGAAGCGTGATCCTTCCACCCGAACGGTCCGGTGATCCAAGGCGGTGTAGGTGGCGTCGGCGACCTCGATGGTGCCCCCGGGTTCGCGCATCGTGTAGGGGTTGACCGTTTCGTAGAGCATGTGCGCGGCCACCGATGTCGGGGTGCAGGCCGCGTCGGGGTCGAGCGGCTCGATGGTGAACCCGGTGGAGTCGATGCGGGCGAACACGCCGCCCGAGCGGGGGTCGGTGGTGCATTGGCCGCCGCACTCGATGATTTTCGCTGCGTGCCAGGTCGGTCCGGGGGGCATACCGCGCATCAGCGGAAACGCTGCCGACACCGCTGTGTCGGTCGCCCTGCCGGCGAGGACCACGTCCACGCCCGCGCGCAATGCCCGCTCGATCGGTTCGTGGCCCATCATGGCGACGATGTGCTCGCAACCGGCGAGCGTCGCTGCGTCCAACGGGCTACTGGGTGGCAAGGCGTGCACCCGGCCCGCCCGCAGTTCTGCGATCAATTGGTCAGGATGTTGCTCGCTGAAGATCGTCGCGACGCTCAACTCAAGGCCGTCCTCGCGGCAGATCGCCTCGACGATGCCGGCGACCCAGGTGACGCCGGAGTCGGTGCCGCTGGTGCCGCAGGAGCCGACGATCAGCGGTATGCCGGCGGTGCTTGCGGCAGCCAGCAGCAATCGGAGGTCGCGGCGCACCGCGAGCTCGGTGGTTTTGGCGACGCCGGTACCGAGGTAGTGGGCGCCGGAGTCCGTCGAGCCTCCGTCGACGGCGATGACGTCAGCGCCGAGCGCGACGCCTCGGGTGATGGTGTCCGGGCTGAAGCCGGCGCCCAGCATGCCGCTAGGCACCAGAATGCCCACGCTGTCCGGTGGGCTGTGCTGTTCAGACATGTGTCATCTTCCTGAGAACGAGGACTGCGTGCGGCCGTAGCGGCTGACTGCGGCTGAGCTCAGTCGACGAAGGTGGCCACGCCGGGCGGGATGCGCACTCGCACGGGTCCTTGGGCCAGCGGACGTGGAGACTGCACGTAGAGCTGCACGGATCCGACCACCACCCGGTACTGGTAGTGATCACCGAGGTAAGACGCGTCCAGGACGCTGGCCTCGGTTCCTGTGCCCGATGCGTCCAGCGGGCTGATTTCGATGTCCTCGGGCCGGACGGCGATCGTTGCCCTCGGTCCGTCGTGGTGGCCGTGCACTGCAATGCCGTCACTGAATTCTGTGGTCGTCAGGACCGCGTCGCCGTCGGGTCCGGTGCTGATCGTGCCGGTGAGGAAGTTGCATTGTCCGAGGAATTCGGCGACGAATCGCTCCCGGGGCTGGCGGTAGACGTCTTGCGGTGTGCCCTCGCGCAGGATGCGGCCTGCGTTCATGACCAGGATGCGGTCACTCATCGACAGGGCTTCATCCTGGTCGTGGGTGACGAACACCGTGGTGA
>JAODNL010000309.1 GCA_025465405.1 Pseudonocardiales bacterium
GTGATGCCGGAGAACACGTCGATCGAGCGCCGGCAGCTACTGGAGATGTTCGGTGCCCGCATCATCTCGTCGCCGGCCGCGGGCGGCTCCAACCAGGCCGTCGCCACCGCGAAGCAACTCGCTGCGCAGTACCCCGAGTGGGTGATGCTGTACCAGTACGGCAACCCGGCCAACGCTCAGGCCCACTACGAAGGCACCGGACCGGAGCTGCTGCGGGACCTTCCGACGATCACGCACTTCGTGGCCGGACTCGGGACTACCGGCACGTTGATGGGCACCGGCCGCTTCCTGCGTGAAAAGGTGCCCGACGTCAAGATCATTGCCGCGGAGCCGCGCTACGGCGAGTTGGTGTACGGCCTGCGCAACATCGACGAGGGCTTCGTACCTGAGCTGTACGACGACTCGGTCCTGACCTCGCGGTTCTCGGTGACGTCCTACGACGCGCTGCGCCGCACCCGCGACCTCATCGAGCACGAGGGCATCTTCGCCGGCATCTCCACCGGCGCGATCCTGCACGCCGCGCTGTCGGTCGCGGACCGCGTGGCGGCCACGGGTGATCGGGGCGATGTCGCGTTCGTCGTGGCGGATGGCGGGTGGAAGTACCTGTCGACCGGTGCGTACTCGGGATCGCTGCAACAGGCCGCCGAGAAGCTCGAAGGCCAGCTCTGGGCCTGATGCCGGCACCCACGCGGGAGCGTTGAGCCCGTGGGTGATCGGCTGGAGCAGAGCGGGGTCCACCGACTGGAACGCAGCGGTGTCGGCGCGCTGATCGGGCTGCTGTCCGCGGCGGTGGCGCTCGGCGTCGGTGAGATCGTCGCCGCTTTCGTGCGACCCGCCGCGTCTCCGGTCATCGTGGTCGGCAACCGGTTCATCCTGCTCACGCCCGAACCGATCAAGCGCTGGGCGATCCGCAACTTCGGCACGAGCGACAAGACAGCATTGCTGAGCGGCATCTACGTCGTGATCGCTGTGTTCGCCGTTCTCGCGGGACAGGCGGCGCTGCATCGGCTGGTCTACGGCCTGGCCGGCGTGGCGCTGTTCGGGGCGATCGGCGGGTACTGCGCGCTCACCACGAGCGCCCATCGCGGCACCGACGTGCTGCCTACCGTGCTGGGCACCCTGGCCGCCGGCGCGGTGATGGCGGTGCTGGTGCGGACCGCCGGCCAGGACCAGCCCGGGCCGCCGCCGGCCGGAGTGCTGGCCGACCGCCGCCGGTTCTTGCAGGGCAGTGCCGTCGCGGCCGGTCTCGCGGCCGTGTCGGGCTTCGGTGGGCGCGCGGCGCAGGACGCTCGTTACAGCGTGTCGGGCGCGCGAGCGAAGCTGGTGCTGCCGGCTCCGAGCGATCCTGCGCCCCCGCTGCCGGGTGGAACGGATCTGGGCAGAAGCGGCGTGCCGTGGACGACGCCGAACAAGGACTTCTACCGCATCGACACCGCGCTGAGCGTGCCGCAGCTCGACCCGGAGCACTGGTCACTGCGCATCCACGGCATGGTGGACCGTGAGATCACCCTGACCTACCGGCAGCTGCTCGCGCGGCCGCTGATCGAGCGGTGGATCACTCTGTGCTGCGTGTCCAACGAGATCGGCGGCGGCCTGGTCAGCAACGCGCGCTTCCTCGGTGCGCGGCTGGCCGACGTGCTGCGGGAGGCCGGCGTGCACGGCGATGCCGACCAACTGCTCATGACCTCGTCGGACCGGATGACGATCGGCGCGCCCACCGCGGTGCTGATGGACGGTCGCGACGCGCTGCTGGCGGTCGGCATGTACGGAGCACCCTTGCCGATCGTGCACGGCTTCCCGGTGCGCGTCGTCGTGCCCGGGCTGTACGGCTACGTTTCGGCCTGCAAGTGGGTCGTCGACATCGAAGCAACCACGTTCGCGCGCCGGCGGGCGTATTGGGTGCAGGGCGGCTGGGCGGCGCAGACCGACATCAAGCTCGAGTCCCGGATCGACACGCCGCACAACGGTGCCGCGGTGCCGGTCGGCCGGCCGGTCGCGATCGCCGGCGTCGCCTGGGACCAGCACGTCGGCATCTCCAGGATCGAGGTACAGATCGACGGTGCCGACTGGCTGCCGGCCCGGCTGGCGACGGTGCCGTCGACGGACACGTGGCGGCAGTGGATGCTGCCGTGGACGCCTCCGAAGGCCGGTTCCTACACGGTGCGAGTTCGCGCCACGGACCGCGCCGGCACCGTGCAGACCGCCGCCGTGCGCGACGTGTACCCGGACGGCGCCACCGGCCTGCACACGATCACCGTTCGTGCCCGCTGAACCGATCGGGCTTCGGATCCGAATTACTAGGTATGAACGCCTTCATGCGATGGGGCTTCGCGGTCGTCGCCGTCGTCGGGCTCGCGATCGACGCGTACACCCATTTCCACCTGGCCCACGAGTTCGACTTCAACACGACGGGGTCGGTGAACGAGGGCGTCCTCTTCCGGATCGAGGGCGCGGCGGCTGTCGTCGTCGCGGTCCTCGTCCTGGTCCGGCAGAACGTGCTGACGGCCGCGCTGACGGTGCTCCTGGCCGGCGGCGGTGCGGCCCTGTTGGTGCTGTACCGGTACGTCGACGTCGGCAAGATCGGCCCGATCCCCAACATGTACGAGCCGATCTGGTTCCAGGAAAAGGTCGTGTCGCTGATCGGTGAGTTGGTCGCGGTCGTGGCCGGCCTCGCTCTGCTCGCGATCTCCCTGTCCGCCCGCCGTAGGTCGCCGCAAGCCGTCCCCGTCTGAACGGTCCGGTTACCCTTCGACGGTGACGTCTCCCAGCGGGCGCGACGGGCCGCCCGCCAAGCGCGGCAAGGCCGGTGCCCCCGGTGCCCCCGGCACCGAACCGGGCACGGAGCCGCCGTTCGATCCGACCAGCTGGGGCGGCGCGCTGGTCGTCATGCTCGCCGTGGCCGGCGTGTTGTGGATCGTCCAGATCGCGAACGCCACGCAGCACTACTCGTTCGACAGGTTCGGCCTGCGCCCCCGGCGCGTCGACGGCCTGTGGGGGGTGCTCACCGAGCCGTTCCTGCACGCCGGCTACGGGCACCTGTTCTCCAACACGGTGCCGCTCGTCCTGATCGGCTGGGTGCTGCTCCTGTCCGGAGTGCGCAGCTGGCTGATCGTGACCGCTCTGGTGGTCGTGATCGGCGGCCTCGCGACGTGGCTCGTCGCGCCGTCCGGGCTCATTGTGGGCGCCAGTGGGATGATCTTCGGCTGGCTCGGTTACCTGCTCGCGCGCGCCTACTTCTCGCGCAAGCTGAAGTGGATCGTCGTCGCGGTGCTGGTCCTGTTCTTCTTCGGCACGCTGCTGACCAACCTGGTGCCGTCCTTCGACTCCAACGTGTCGTGGCCCGCGCACCTGTGCGGGTTCGGCGCGGGCGTCGTGGCGGGGGCGGTGCTGCACCCGCGCCGAGCCAAGCCGCCCAATCCCAAGCGGCCCAAACCGCCCGAGCCGCCGACGCCGGAGGCTCCAGCCGTATCCTGACCCGGTGCCCATCCGTGACATCGACGCGCCGATCGGGATGGTCGACTCCGGCGTGGGCGGACTGACGGTCGCACGCGCGGTGCTCGACCAGCTGCCGCACGAGGCGCTGCACTACGTCGGCGACACGGCAAACGGTCCGTACGGTCCGAAGCCGATCGCCGAGGTGCGCGCGCATGCACTCGCGGTCATGGACGATCTGGTCGAATCGGGCGTCAAGGCCCTGGTGATCGCGTGCAACAGCGCCAGCGCCGCGTGCCTGCGCGACGCGCGCGAGCGCTACGACGTGCCGGTGATCGAGGTCGTCCTGCCGGCCGTGCGGCGCGCCGTGGCGGCCACCCGCAACGGCCGGGTCGGCGTCATCGGCACCGTCGCCACCGTGACCAGCGGCGCGTACGAGGACGCCTTCGCCGCGGCCCGGGGCATCGAGGTGACGAGCGCGGCCTGCCCGCGGCTCGCCGAGTTCGTCGAGCGCGGGGTCACCAGCGGCCGG
>JAODNL010000326.1 GCA_025465405.1 Pseudonocardiales bacterium
CGGCGTTCACCCGCAGCGTCCGTGCGTTCTCCCGCCAGCGTCGGGTGACCGCGGCGCCGGAGACATCCGGCAGGTCGAGCAGCGGCAGCAGGCTGATCTGATCAGGCAGCCCGGCTCCGTCGACGCGCAGTTCAGGGTCCTCGAACCGGGCCAGCGCGCGGGCCAGCCGGCGAGCGTCCGGCTCGGCGATGCCGCTGGCCAGAATGGACGGGATCTCTTCGCCGGTGGTGACGCGCTTCAACGTCGCCGATCCGTCCGCGTCGACCGCGAGGATCGAGGTACACAGCGCTGGCAGCCGGTCGGTGAGCACGATGCCGCCGCACCCGTTCCCGGCGAGCAGCTCCCGCAACGGGCAGGGCCGACCCTCGAGCAGCGCCGCGCCGTCGACCACAGCCAGGATCACCGGCCGTGCCGGTCCGGCCGAATCGTCGGCCGGCCTGCCGGCGAGCAGACTCCGCGCCAGTGCCTGCGACTGTTCGTGTCCGACTGCGACGAAGCGGGCAGAGCCGGACGTCAGGTCCGCGCCGTGCGGCAACCATTTGGTCCAGTCCCAGCCAGCCGCCCGGTCCGGGTCGGCGAACACCGCGACTGTCACATCCGCGGGGCCGCTGCCCACCACTGCCTGACACAGCAGCGCCCGGGCGACGGCGAGGGTCGCGGCGCGGTCGCCGTCCAGCCCGATGACGCCACCAGCCGAGGTGTCCACGATGACCGGTACCTGCGGCAGAATGGTCGCCTGCGCCACCATGGCGGCAACTTCCGGGTCGGGTTCGCGGGCCTCACTGGTTACGGGCGGTGTCCAGGCGAGGTCCGCCGAGCCGACCGAAACCTGGAGGAAGTCTGGGGCGCCGCGCCGCCGCTCCCACAGTCGCAATCCAGGCGCTTCCGCCCGGAACATCGCCTCAGCCATGTCACCAGCGGCTTCCCGGCGGCGCCGCAGTTCGTCCGCGTGCCGGATGGCCAGCGCCGCGCTCGCGGCGGCCAGGTCACGCGCGTACCCGCGCCGGCCCCGCCGCAGGCTCAGCCGTCCCCGGGTGCGCGCCTCCACGAATTCGAACACGAACACGATCGGCGTCAAGGCGGCGATCAGGGCGAACCGCATGTCGCCCATGACAGCGACCATCACCCCTGCCAGCAGGAGCGGACCGAGAATTGCGCCGACGCTGAACGGAGTTCGCGCCACGCCACGTGGCGATGCGGGAACGGTGACCGGAGGTGGGTCAGCCGGGGCCGCCAGGCGTGGCGCCCGGTTGAACGGCAACGTGCCACCGGGACGCGCCTCGCGCACCGGATTGACGTGTTGTACCGGACCGACCCGGTCCGGCGGGAGGACCCGCAGCAGGACCCGGCCGGCCAGACAGACCAGGTCGTCCGCGCCCACTCGGGTGGGCCCGCTGATCCGTACGCCGTCGACGTCGGTGCCGTTGAGCGACCCGAGGTCGGTCACCGTCACCGCTCCGTCGGGGCCCACGTCGAGGGCGCAGTGCGACCGGGAGACGTCCGCGACGTCCAGTTCAACGTCCACACCCTGGCCGCGACCGATCGTCACCCGGCCCGGCTGCAGCGGTACGGACCGACCCGACTGCAGGCCGCCCGCCACGCGCAGGACCGCCACGGGCCGTAGGGCCACAGTGGGCGGTTGGTCGGCCGCGACCACTTCACACCCCGCGACCAGCCCGGATTCGCCGATACCGGTGTCCGGTGGCAGGGCTCGGCCGTCGATGAGCACGCCGGCTGACGCGTGCAACGCTCGCGTTAGGTCGCCGACGGTGGCGTCGGGGCGACCCAGGTTGAGTTCCAGTTCCTGCGCGAGGCCGCCAGCGCGGTAGACGAACCGCACGCCGATACCACCCCTCTGTGTTCAGTTGCCGCCGATGCAGCGTGGCAGCCGGAGGCGGGTGGAGCGTTAATCCACGGTTCGTGATCGTCGATGCTGGCTACACCCAACGCGGTACGGCGACGTCCAACCATGGATGGAGTTCGGTGGTCACCGACCCGCGTACGGCTCCATCGAGGGCATGATGACACGTCGTGTCCGAATCTCCTAAAGTGCGTGGGTGCTCCGACTCAGGCTTCTCGTTCGACGCCTGCTCGGCGCTCATTCGCTCGTCGGCGACGTGGCACTGGCAGTCACGGTCACGGGGATTACTCTGAAGCTCGCCTACGGCTCCTACCCGGCCAGCGGCCCACATCATTTCGACCGGGTCGCCATGGCGCTCACCCTGCTTGCGAACATGCCGCTCGTGCTGCGTCGGATCGCGCCGATGACCGCACTGGTGGTGTGCGAGGCGGCGCTCGTCGGGTACGAGGCAGGCGGCTACTGGCTCGGGCTCAACCAGTTGGGTGCGCAGATCGCCTTGGCGAGCCTGGCCAGCCGACGAGGCCGCGGCTTGACGGCGGCCGGCGCGGCGTTGATCGCCCCCGGCATGATGTACGGCAACATCCACACCTGGAACGGCTCGACGGTCGACATCGTCACGCTCAGCGTGGCGTGGATCGTCGCCATCTGCGCGGTCGGCGACCTGCTGCGTCGGCTCAAGGCGTACGGCGCGATCGTGGCCGAGAGCGCCGAGCGACTGCGCGGCGAGCAACGCGAGCGCGAGCAGCGGGCGGTACTGCTGGAGCGGGTCCGGGTCGCGCGGGAACTGCACGACATCGTCGCGCACCACATGTCGGTCGTCGCGGTGCAGGCCGGCCTGGCCAGGTACGTGCTCACCTCCGACCCCGCGACCGCCGAGAAGGCTCTGCTGTCCATCGCCGAGATGAGCAGCGAGGCGCTCGAGGAGGTGCGCCGCCTGGTCACTATGTTGCGCCCCGACCCGGAACAGGACGGCGCGATGGCTGAGATGGACCAGGACACTCCCGGTGTGGAGGAACTGCCCATCCTGATTGAAAGGGTCGGGCTGACCGGGGTGGCCGTCGAGTACAACGTGTCCGGTGATGCGCGGCCCCTTCCGGTGGGCGTCGGGCTGTGTGTGTACCGAGTGGTGCAGGAGTCGCTGACGAACGCGATCAAGCACGCTCCAGGCGCCCGGGTGACCGTGTCGCTGCACTACTCTACGAATAAGATCAGCGTCCGGATCAGTAACGACGGGCGCCGCAGCGGTCTGCCGATGGGCCGGACCGGGCAGTTGAGCGGCGGTGGCAAGGGGCTGGTCGGCATGTACGAGCGAGCCATGTTGTACGGCGGCACGCTCACCGCCGGCGGCCTGACGGATGGCGGCTTCGAGGTCGTCCTGGCCCTGCCGATCCGTGCCGTTGCGGCCTCCTCGATCAATCATGGCGCTCAGTGACCTGAGGGCCGATGCGTGAAGAGAAAGGAGACCGGGGTTCGATGCAGCAGTCGACGTCGGTCACGCCAGTGATCACCGGGTACCGCGACCTGGCCCGGATCGCCGAGGGCGGGTTCAGCGCGGTGTACACGGCGTACCAGGAGACGCTCGGCCGAACCGTGGCGGTCAAGGTGTTGCACGCCGATACGCGCGACCCTGTCGCTCGGGAACGGTTCCGGGATGAATGCGAGTTGACCGGCAGGTTGACCGGGCACCCGCACATCATCACGGCCTTCGACGCCGGTACCACTCAGGACCAGCGCTTCTACATCGCCATGCAGTACCTGCCCAACGGGTCACTCGCCAACCGGCTCGCCTCGACCGGCCCGCTGCCGGTCGGCGAGGTCCTCCTCGTCGGCGCGGCGATCGCCGAGGCGCTAGCCTCGGCACACGCGGCGGGCATCCTTCACCGCGACATCAAGCCCGGCAACAT
>JAODNL010000329.1 GCA_025465405.1 Pseudonocardiales bacterium
CTCGGCCTGCACCTGATGAACTCCCCCGCGACCGCGCGCCGGGGTAACCAGCTGTCCGCGTTCGGCATGCTCGTCGCGATCGTGGCCGTGCTCGTCGGCGTCAGCGACCACCAGGGCGGCGCGCATATGAACGTCACCAGGTGGGGCGTGTTGATCGCCGGGGCCCTGATCGGCGGAGCGTACGGCCTGTACTCGGCGCGGACCGTGCAGATGACGAACATGCCGCAGTTGGTGTCGCTGTTCAACGCGGTCGGCGGCGGCGCCGCGGCCCTGATCGCCATCGCGGAGTACAACCTCAACCCGCACATCCCGGCCGGTACCGCGACGGCGACCGTGCTCGACATCGTGATCGGCTGCGTCACGTTCTCCGGATCGCTGGTCGCGGCCGCCAAGCTGCAGGGTTACTGGTCCCAGCCGGTGTCGTTCCCCGGCGCGCGTCTGGCATCCACGGTCGTGCTCATCGCGGCGGTCGGAGGCGGCGCGTGGGTGATCGGCGGCGCGCACAACGTCGGCGTGCTGGTCGGCGTCGCCGTCGCCGGGCTGCTGTTCGGCGTGCTCATGGTGCTGCCGATCGGCGGCGCCGACATGCCGGTCGTCATCTCGCTGCTGAACGCGTTCACCGGCACCGCGGTCGCCATGGCCGGCTTCGTGCTGGGCAACCCCACCCTGACCATCGCGGGTGCCCTCGTCGGCGCGTCCGGTGGCATCCTGACCAAGCTCATGGCCGATGCGATGAACCGCTCCGTCGTGAACATCATCGCCGGCGGCTTCGGCACCGCGGGCTCGGCGGCGATCGAGACCGGTGCCGGCGGCGGCACCGTGCGCTCGATCGCGGTGGACGATGCTGCTCTGCAACTTGCCTATGCCAGCAAGGTGATCATCGTCCCGGGCTATGGTCTGGCTGCGGCCCAGGCACAGCACGAGATCCGCGAGCTGGCGGCGCTGCTGGAAGAGCGCGGCATCGAGGTTTCGTATGCGATTCATCCCGTCGCCGGGCGTATGCCAGGTCACATGAATGTGCTTCTGGCCGAAGCAAACGTGCCGTACGACCAGCTCAAGGAGATGGACGAGATCAACCCCGAGTTCGAGCGGGCCGACGTGGCGCTCGTCGTGGGCGCCAACGACGTCACCAACCCGGCCGCGCGACGGCCCGGCAATGCCGTGTCCGGTATGCCGATTCTCGACGTCGACCACGCGAAGTCGATCATCGTGGTGAAGCGGTCGATGGCGTCGGGGTACGCGGGCATCGACAACGAGCTGTACACGAACACCAAGACGAGCATGTTCTTCTCCGATGCCAAGAAGGGCCTCGCGAGCCTCGTCGCCGCCACCAAGACACTGGTGGGGTGAGCTCTCACCATGACTCGCTAGGGTCGAAGCATGGAGTTCCGTCGCCTCGGTGAGTCCGGTCTGGTCGTGTCCGTTGTCGGGCTGGGGACCAACAACTTCGGCATGAAGCTCGACGAGGAGCAGAGCCGCGAGGTAGTGAATGCCGCCTTCGACGAGGGCATCACGCTGTTCGACACCTCGGACTCCTACGGCACGTCGGAGGAACGGCTGGGCCGGCTGCTCGAAGGCCGCCGCGAGGACGTCGTCCTCGCGACCAAGTTCGGCGGCGACGTTCGCCCCCGCGGCAACGACAACGGCGAGGACTGGGGAGCGCGCGCGTCGCGGCGCTACATCATGCGGGCAGTCGAGGCATCACTGCGACGGCTGCGCACAGACTGGATCGACCTGTACCAGCTGCATCGACCCGACGGTGCCACCCCGATCGACGAGACACTGTCTGCACTGACCGAGCTGGTGCGGCAGGGCAAGGTGCGCTACGTCGGCAGCTCGAACTTCGCCGGCTGGCAGGTGTCCGACGCCGAGTGGACCGCGCGCACGGGCGGTTACGAGCGGTTCATCAGCGCGCAGAACGAGTACAGCCTGCTCAAGCGCGACATCGAGGACGACCTCGTGCCGGCGCTCGAGGAGTACGGCATCGGGCTGCTGCCGTTCTTCCCCCTGGCCAGCGGGCTGCTCACCGGGAAGTACCGGCGCGGCGAGCCGCCGCCGCCCGGCAGCCGCATCCAGGCCTGGGGTCGCGAGAGCGCGCTGACCGACGAAGCGTTCGACATCATCGAGGGGTTGACCGCGTTCGCCAGCGCCCGGTCGATCTCGCTGCTGGATGTCGCCATCGGCGGCCTGGCCGCGCAGCCCGCGGTCGCCAGCGTGATCGCCGGCGCGACATCGGCCGACCAGGTGAAGGCCAACGTCGCGGCCGTTCGCTGGCACCCGTCGCTCGATGATCTGGCCGAGCTGGACGAGCTGACGTCCTAGTGCCGCCCGGAGGTCCCGTGCCGCCCGGAGGTCCCGTGCCGCCCGAGACTCCCGTGCCGCCCGAGACTCCCGTGATCAAGAGCGCCGAATGGTGGCCAGGGCAGCCGGGGCAGCCACAAGCTGCTGTTGATCAGAGGGGGCCGGCTCCGGGGTTGGGGTCGGGGCCGGGGCCGATCACCGCCGACGGCTGCGCCGTCGCGCTGTACGCGCGGCTGCCCGCAACGGGCGAGCCGGAGATCGTGCACGCCGCGATACCGGAGGGCTCCTCGATCCTCGACCTGGGCAGCGGTGCCGGTCGCGTCACACATGGGCTCATCGCTCTCGGCCACCGCGTGGTCGCGGTGGATCAGTCGCCGGAGATGCTGGCGCACGTGCACGACGCGGAGACGGTGTGTGCGCAGATCGCCGATCTCGACCTGGGCCGGCGATTCGACGCCGTCCTGCTGGGCAGTCACCTCGTCAACACGTCCGAGGACACCGCGCGGCGCGCATTGCTGGCCACCGCAGCCCGGCATATCGCGTCCGGCGGTCAGGTCGTCGTGGAATGGCACCCGCCGGCCTGGTTCGACGCGGCGCACGACGGATCGTCCGGTTCCGTCGGCGGGGTGCGCGTGGAGCTCGTGGACGTGGCGCGCGAGGGCGACCTGCTCAGCGCGACCGTGCGCTACTGGAGCGACACCGAGCTGTGGACGCAGACGTTCACCGCCCGTCGGTTCGACCCCCAAGAGTTGCGGGGCGAGCTCTCGTCCGCCGGTCTGCGCTTCGACAGGTGGCTGACCGACGACCGCGCCTGGTTC
>JAODNL010000337.1 GCA_025465405.1 Pseudonocardiales bacterium
CGGCGTTACGAACTCGGTCGTGTCGAACAACTTCATCCGCAACACGGGCGACGACGGCCTGGCCATGTGGTCCGAGAAGTTCGAGAACGCCGGCGACACGTTCGACCACAACACCGTGCAGACACCCGTGCTGGCGAACGGCATCGCCCTCTACGGCGGCACGGACAGCACGATCTCGAACAACCTCGTCGCCGACCCAATCCGCGAGGGCAGTGGCATCCAGATCGGCTCCCGCTTCGGGGCCGAGGCGTTCACCGGACACGTGTGGATCGCCAACAACACGACCGTCCGCGCCGGCACCTACGAGCTGAATTGGAACATCGGCCTCGGAGCGATCTGGTTCTATGCGCTCGAGAAGAACATCGACGCGGACATCGAGGTGGTAGGGGACACCTTCCTCGACAACACCTACAACGCGATCATGCTGGTCAGTGACTTTCCGGTGAAAGACCTTTATTCGATAACGAATGTCCACTTCAAGGACGTCAAGGTCGACGGCACCGGCACGTCAGTAGTCAGCGCTCGCACGGCCGGATCCGCATCATTCGAGAACGTCGATGCACGCAACGTCGCCGCGGTCGGCGTCAACAACTGCGGGTCGTTCCACTTCACGCCGGCCGGCTCGGAGTTCGCACTGACCGACCTCGGCGGTAACGACGGCGGCTGGCTCGCCCCGTGGGAGCTGCCGAACACCATCACGTGCGACGACCGCCCGCCTGTCGTCATGCCGCCACCGCCCTCCCCGTGGTAGCCCGCCGAACCGGTCAGCTGGCCGCGGGCAAAGTTTCGCCCGTCTCGAGCAGGGTCTTGAGGTTGGACAGCGTCAACGGCCAACCTTCGCTGACGAGTTCCGGAAGCGCGCTTCCGGCCTCGAAATCGTCGTGGACGACGGTTAGTTTGACGTGCTGCTCGAGCGATTCGATGTCGAAGGTCACTTTCGACCGCCGCTCGCCGGCGAGCGTGGCGCGCAATTGCTCGCTCAATCCGATGGCAGCGGCAAACTCCGGCGTGAACGAGTGGAACGTGTATGCCAACCGCCGGTAGGGCTCGGATTCGAGCACGACCTGATCCGGATGGGCGACGCTCGCATCGTTCACGGTCCAGGTGACCGTCGAGCCGACCGTCCAGTCCGACTCGAAGGTGACTCCCCAATAGCGACGGGTGAACGCCGGGTCGGTCAGCGCCTGCCAGACTCTTTCCGGCGTGGTCTTGAGGTAGCTCGTATAGACGAATTCGGGCTTGGTCATCGGTTCCTGCTCCAATGCTGTCTTCAGGTCGGTGAGCGCGTACACCCGCTCGCGGTGGTATCGACTGATCCAGCGTTCGGCGATGGCATTGATCGGCTCGGGATTCAGGTAATGCAATTTCTCTCGGCCCCGCCACACCGTGGTGACGAGATTCGCCGCCGACAGCACCGCCAGGTGTTTGCTGACCGATTGCCGGGCCATGTCCAGCCCGGCGCACAGCTCCCGAAGGCTCTGCCCGTTATTGGCGTTCAAACCGTCCAGCAGCCGGCGCCGACTGGGGTCGGCCAGCGCCTTGAACACCTCGTCCATTCTCGTCAGCCTCCCAACATGCAGCCGCGCGGCTGCCTGAAACAATAGGCAGCTTGACGGCTGCATGTCAACGGCCGGACTACTGGGACAGCGTCGCGGTCAGCGTGATCTCCGGTATGGCGGCAAGTGCGCGCGAGATCGGGCACTTCGCCTTCGCCTCGTCCGCGAACCGCTGGAACTCCGCCTCGTCGATACCCGCGACCACCCCGGTCGTCGCCAGGTCGATCCGAGTCAGCGTCGGGGCGCCGTCGATGTTGCGCAGCATGACCTGCGCGGTTGTGTGCACCGAGTCCGCAACGTGACCCGCTGAGCTCAGGGCGCTGGCCAGCGCCATCGTGAAGCACGCGGCGTGGGCCGCCGCGATCAGCTGCTCCGGGTTCGTCCCCTCGCCGGTTTCGAAGCGGGACGTGTAGGAGTAGGCACCCTCGAAGACACCCTCACCCACGACGACCGTTCCCGATCCGCTCTGGAGATCTCCGTGCCACTCGGCGCTGCCATTTCGTACGGTCATGTCGGACTCCCTCGCTGCCGCGGTCGGGCCGCTGTTGTGAGCGTCGTACTCCTCGCCGGTGTGGCGCAACCGCACCGGCCCGGCTGGGGTACCGACGCCCGCGGGTAGGGCAGGCTGGATTCGTGGCGACGCTCGGCGAGTACCGCAAGAAGCGCAACCCGGCGCGGACCACCGAACCGATGCCGACCAAGACCAAGACCAAGCCCAAGACCAAATCCGAAGGCAACTCCTTCGTCGTTCAGGAGCATCACGCGAGTTCGCTGCACTGGGACTTCCGCCTCGAACGCGACGGCGTGCTGGTGTCGTGGGCCATCCCTAAGGGCATACCGCCGGATCCCAAGACCAACCATCTTGCCGTTCACGTCGAGGACCACCCGCTCGAGTACGCCAACTTCGAGGGCACGATCGCCGAAGGCGAGTACGGCGGCGGCAAGGTGATCATCTGGGACCGCGGTACCTACGAGACCGAGAAGTGGACCGACCGGGAAGTCAAGGTCGTGCTGCACGGCCGGCGCGTACAGGGTCGCTTCGTGCTGTTCCAGACCCGCGGCAAGAACTGGATGATCCATCGCATGGACGCGCCCGCCCGCCCCGACTGGCAGCCGATGCCTGAACACGTCAGGCCGATGCTGGCCACGCTCGGCAGCCTGCCCAAGGACGACGGCTGGGCGTTCGAGATGAAGTGGGACGGCGTGCGCGCGCTGATTCAGGTCGACGGCGGGCGGATCACCATCACCTCCCGCAACGACAACGACGTCACCGTCAGCTACCCGGAACTGCGCGGACTGGGCGAGCAGCTCGGCAGCAGCCTCGTCCTGCTCGACGGTGAGATCGTCGCCTTCGACGCCGACGGGCGGCCGAGTTTCGGCCGGCTCCAGCAACGGATGCACGTCACCTCCGCGCCGGCCGCTCGACGGCTGGCGACGACCGATCCGGCCGTGTTCCTCGCGTTCGACCTGCTGTACCTCGACGGTCGCACGCTGTTCGACGTGCCCTACCAGCAGCGTCGCGAGCTGCTGCTCGGCCTCGATATCGAGGGCGACCATTGGCAGACTCCTCCGGCGTTCGAGGGCTCCGGATCCGCAGCCGTGCAGGCCAGCAAGGAACAGGGCCTCGAAGGCGTGGTCGCGAAACGGCTCAGCTCGCGCTACCAGCCCGGGCGACGCTCGCCGGACTGGGTGAAGGTGAAGAACATCCGCACCCAGGAGGTGGTCATCGGCGGCTGGAGTTCCGGACGGGGCCGGCGAGCCGGCACGATCGGTGCCTTGCTGCTCGGCCTGCCGGACGACGGCGGCCTGCGCTACATCGGCCAGGTCGGTACCGGCTTCACCCAGGAGATCCTCGACGATCTGCATGCGAGGTTGAGGAAACTCGAACGCAAGACTTCCCCGTTCACGACCGAGGTGCCCCGCGCGGACGCCCGCGACGCGACCTGGGTGACCCCGCGCCTGGTCGGGGAAGTCGCGTTCACCGAGTGGACCGGCGACGGCCGGCTGCGACATCCGTCCTGGCGCGGCCTACGGCCGGACAAGTCCGTCCAGGAGGTCACGCAGGAATCGTGATCGAGACCGGCAGCCGGCTAGGCCGGCCAGCTGGGAGAGCGTCCGAGCAGCGCCAGGATCTCGTCGAGTGTCGAGCCGCCGGACGTAGGCCGGCTCGGCGCGAAGGCCGCGTCCGGACGCAGGCGCGCCGCACCGCCCGGCACCCGCTCGGCCACCTCCAGCGCGGCACGGAGCAGGTCGTCGTCGAGCGTGAACGCCGCGCCGATCGCGACGGCCAGATCCCAGCCGTGCACGACATAGTCGACGAAGTGGAAGCTGATTGCCTGCGCGGCCCGGAACGGCGTATCGGCGCTGATCTCGGGAAGGGTGAACCGCCGTTGCATCACCCCGGCCTCGGCGAACGCGACGACGACCTTCTCGCTCGCCGCGATGTACTCGGACACGGGATCCGTACCGAGCGGCTGGGTCAGCCACCCGGATGGGTCCGCACCGTCGCCACGGGCGGCGGCCGCGAACCCGATGTGCTGTGCCGTCATGTGGGCAAGCAGATCCCGGACCGACCAGCCCGCGCACGGAGTAGGCAGCGCCAGCTCGTCGTGGGTGACGTGGGTCGCGACCGTTGCGCTTGCCATGACCGCCCTGCGATCGAGATCACGGATGTCGTCCATGGCAACCGACGGTAGCGCGATTGATCCCCGTCGAATCGGGGAATAGCACCGGGGAGCCCGCCGACCCCGGCGGCGGCGGAGTCAACGACGGGCCGAATCAACGACAAGCCGAATCAGCGACGAGGAGCCCAACGTGTCGACGGATGCCATCGTGTTGCTCAAGCAGGACCACAAGGAAGTCCGCGCCCTGTTCCGCAAGTTCGAGGTAGCGGGCGACGGCGCCGCCAAGCAGAAGGAAGAGCTCGTCAAGAAGATCATCGAGTTACTGACGGTGCACACATACATCGAGAACGAGTGCATGTATCCGCGGGTCCGGGAACTGCTGCCCGACCTCGAGGAAGAGATCCTGGAGTCCTACGAGGAGCATCACGTGGCCGACGTGCTGTGCATGGAGCTCTGGACGATGGACGGGGACGACGAGCGATTCGAGGCCAAGACCACGGTGCTCATCGAGAACGTCACGCACCACATCGAGGAAGAGGAGAACGAGTGGTTCCCGCGCGTCCGCGAGGGCCTCAGTCGAAAGCAACTGCAGGAGCTCGGCGCGGAGATGCTCGCGCTCAAGGAGAAGGCACCCCGCTCGCCGTCGCAACCGAGCGCGCTGAAGAAGGCCATCGACGCGCTCGTGAAGTGATCCAGACCTGCCGCAGCAAGCGCTGGCGGTCAGCCGCTGAGGCTGGTAGCCCATAATCGTCGGTACCCGGCGGCGCCCCCTTCGGCGACCGCCCGCCGACACCGAACGGGGCACTTGACCCTCCGATGAACGACCTCGCCCGGACCGCACTGCGCGCCTTCGACGTGGTCCGCGCGTCCGTGAGCGCCAGGCCGGCATTGTCGCTGGGCGCCGCGGGTTTCGGCGCGGCGGCCCTGACCGTGGTGGCGGGTGGCCGGGTCGGCACCGTGCGGTCGGTGATCCCGCTCACCACCTGGCTGGGCCTGATGTCACGCAATGGGCATAGCAGCGGCGACATCCTGCCCGGCGCTCTGATGCTGGTCGGCATCGTCGCCCTGCTCCTGCTCTGGATGCTCGCCCTGCGCCTGCACCGCGCCGGACGCACGACGGAACGGCGGGTATGGGGTATCGGTGCCGCTTGGGCGGCCCCGTTCGTGGTCGGGCCGCCCCTGCTGAGCAACGACGTCTTCACATACGCGGCGCAGGGACTGCTGCTGCGCAACGGCCTGGATCCGTATGCGGTCGGGCCCTCCGCGCTGGGGGACCTGCACGCGGTCGCCGCCGTCGACCCGTCCTGGCGCAGCGTCCCGAGTCCGTACGGGCCGCTGGCCACCACCGTCCAGCACCTGGCCATCGCGGTCAGCGGTGGCAGC
>JAODNL010000040.1 GCA_025465405.1 Pseudonocardiales bacterium
CAGCCGCATTGGACATCCGACGACCTTGGGCACCACTGCGCGGTGAAGGGGCATACGATGCGGCGTTTCCGCTAATCGGCTTCGGAGCGCGCGTATTGGACGCGAGCACTTGTCTGCCGACGTTCGCGAGTGGGTCGCCAAGCTGCAGGTCGACGGGTGAACCCGCCGACGATCCGCTACGCGATGACCGTGCTGTCCGCGATCTTCACCACCGCCCTCAATGACCAGATCACGTTCCTGCACCCCTGCATGGGCGTGAAGACCCCGACCGTCGCGACCAAGCGGCGACGGATCATCACCCCCGACCAGTTCGGCGCCCTCTACGACGCCATCGGAACCCGCGAGCTGCAGCTGCTGGTCGAGACCGACGTCGAAACCGGGCTCCGCTGGGGCGAGCTCATCGAACTGCGCAAGAAAGACATCGACCTCGACACCGGCGTCATCACCGTCTCCCGCGTCGCCGGCGAACTGGCCGCCAAGTTCAACCCCGACGGGCAACGCTTCTTCGTCAAGCAATACCCCAAAGACACCGAATGGCGCGCCGTCACCCTCAGCGAGCACATGTTCGACCAACTCGCCGAGCACACCCGCGGCCTGAAGCCGAACGACCTGCTCTTCAAGGCCCCCGATCAATCCGAGCCTCGCCGCATCCACCGACCGGAATCACTGCCCGACCCCGACACTCTCGGCCTCACCGAACCCAACGACAAAGGTCGCCGATACCGGCACGGCACCACCAGCGGCTACGGCGCCGGAGCCTGCCGCTGCCAACACTGCAAAGACGCCTGCGCCGCCTACCGAGCCGAACGCCGCGCCGCCGGCAAAGACAGCCCCGCCAACCCCGACAACTCGACACCGACGGTCACATCCCCCGCGCCTGGTTCCGCCGCATGATCTGGAACCCCGCCCTCGCCGCCGGGCTCACCTTCCAGGTTCGCTTCCACGACCTACGCCACGCCCACGCCTCCTGGCTACTCGCCGGCGGAGCAGACATCCAAGTAGTCAAAGAACGGATGGGGCACTCCTCCGTCACCACCACCCAGAAATACCTCCACACCCTCCCCAACGCCGACCACGCCGCCGTCACCGCCCTCAACACCATCCGGAAACGCTCGACGTAAAGGACTGCCGTGACTGCCGTCCAGGCACGCACGTTGCGCCGAGCCGACAGGAGCCGGCGTCGTCGTTCGCTACGTCTCCACCGGACGCGTTTGCGCGGCCATCCTCCCAAGCCAACGCCCGACTCGAACCGAGGCTTCCTCGCGGTCCTGGAGGACTTCGCAAGCCATTGCGAGCACCGTGTCCTGGACGGAGTCGGGCACATGGAAGTCGCCGAGATCCATGATCTCGTTCAGGTTGGCTTCGACCTCTTCCGCCTCAAGGGTTGGTCGGCGGCCGGCCCAACCTCGCGTGAGTCCCACGAACATCCGGGCAACATGGCCTGCGCCGGCGTGCAGGAATTCGCCGTTGAGGCGGCAACGGGGTGACGAGAGGAATAGCGCGACCGCTGATACGAGTTCCGGGGCCAGCTGTTCCGAGCCGAAGACCGACTCCAAATCGGCGCCACCAAGTCGGGTAGCGGCCAACGGACTGACGACATTCGCCTTGATGTCATAGGTAGGCCCGAGCGCCTCCGCCTCGTGCTTGAGGGCACGCGCCAGTCCTAACAACCCGGCTTTCGCCATGCAGTAGGGCGCCTTGCCCGGCAGGCCCAAAACTGCACTCGACGAGGTCAGCACGACTCGTCCATAGTGCTGATTCTTCATTGCCTTCCATGCCGGTCTTCCGACATGGACTGCACCCATCAGATGGACGCCGAGCACCGCGTCGAACAGTTCATCAGAAAGCTCCTCGAACGCCCCACCGCCACCGACGCCGGCATTGTGAATGAGGATGTCTACCCGCCCGAACGCCTCGACGGCGGCGGAGACGAGCGCAGAGCCGCCCGCAGACGTAGAGATGTCGTGCGACGAGGCAAGGGCACGACCACCCAGGGCGGCGATCTCGTCGGTTACCTGAGCGGCCACCTCGGCGTCAGCGTCGCCGCCTCGAGGACCGGGTGCGCCGACGTCGTTCACCACGACGGCTGCACCTTTGGCCGCGAGCATCAATGCGTGGGCTCGACCGAGCCCACGGCCACCCCCAGTGACGACCGCGACCTGATTTTGCAGATCGATATGTGCGTGCGCATCCATCGAGATCTCCTGATCGGCTGTCCGACTCCAGGTCGAGGTACTTGACCATTCGGAACTTTACTTCCAGTATTGAAGCAGAGACCACTGGGAGATGCGACGATGACCGAGACAACGGCTGGCGATCAGATCGCGCCCGAAGATCAGATCCGGGCGGACAAGTGCCTCGCGGCCGAGACGAGCATCGTCCGACTTTTCCGCGAGCGCGAGGCCCGAGCCTCGCTATACGATCGCCTCCGCGAGACCCGCCAGTCGTGTCCGGTGCATCGCTCGGAAACGCTGAACCAATGGGTGCTCACGAACTACGACGACGTCAAGCGTGTACTCCGCGACCGCGAACTCGCCGTCGACTTCACCCAGCAGATGGACCGCAAGCGGCCGGACTGGCGTGATCATCCCGCGTTCGCCATGACCGCCGACCTCATGCTCAGCATCGACGGGCCCAAACACGACCGATTGCGCAAGATCGGTCTTTCCGTCGTGAACTTCCGCCTCGTCAAGCGAGCGAGCGACCAAATCCGAGAAACCGCGCGAACGATCGCCCGACAGTTCGCCCAGCGAGGTGGCGGTGACTTCGTCACCGATGTCGCCTTCACATTCACGGCCGAGGTCATTAGCGACATCATGGGCCTGCCGCACGAGGACCGCGAGTGGTACCGCATCGCAGTTTCCGACCACGTCATGGCCTTCGACCCGAATGTATCCGCAGACGAACTGAAGACGGCGGACGATGCTGCTGTCCGAATCCGGCAGCACTGGCGCGCCATCGTCGCCGAACGCCTGTCGGATCCGCAGGACGACGTCGTCTCCGACCTCCTGAACACCGCGGCAGACGATGGCGACCGACTCGACAACGAGGAGATCGCCATCTTCTGCGAGTTTCTGTTCTCCGCGGGATTCGAGACGACCGTCCACACGCTCGGCCTCGGCATGTTGGCGTTCCTCGAGAACCCCGACCAGCTGGAGTTGTTCCGCAATCACCGCGAGTTGTCGGGGTCGATGGTGGAGGAGGTCTTGCGTTACACCTCCACGATCGTGGGTCAGCCGCGCTTTACCTCGACAGACGTCACGATCGGCGAGACAGCCGTGCCTGCTGGTGAACTGCTGTTCGTGTCGCTTGCTGGCGCGAACCGTGACCCGGCCGCGTTTCCCAATCCGGATGCCTTCGACATCACGCGTGACGACCAACCGCACGTGACGTTCGGGCACGGACGTCACCTATGTCTCGGGGCGCCGCTAGCGCGAGCCGAGCTGCAGATCATGTTCGAGGAGATTCGCGACGCGTGGTCGTCGGTGGAGCTCGGGCCCGGCGGTGCGAACTACGACACTCGCCTGGCTCCGCGCGCTCTGACGAATCTCGACCTCATCGTCCGTGGCTCCTGAGGCCATCCGCCCGCCGAGGTCGACCGACCCGAGGGACGCTGTACACACTCGACGCGTCGGATCGACGTTGCTGATCACGCTCAATCGCCCGAGCGTGCGAAACGCGATCGACGACGCGCTGGTGGCCGGGCTGATCGCCGCGACCGATCTGCTCCTTGCGGACGAGACCATCCGGGTCGCCGTACTTGAGGGGGCGGGCACTGGATTCTGCGCTGGTATGGATCTTCGGCACTATCGTGCGACGGGCCGAGTTCCGACTGGATTGCGCTCCTATCTGCGTGCTGAGGTGAGCAAGCCGGTGATCGCCGCCGTCGAAGGATTCGCGTACGGCGCCGGCCTGGAGATCGCCCTTTCCGCCGATGTCATGGTCGTCGGTGAGTCCGCTCGACTCTGTCTGCCCGAAGTAGGTGTCGGCCTCATCGCCGCTGGTGGTGGTCTCACCAGGCTGGCCGACCGGCTGCCGCTCGGCGACGCCATGGCAATGGTGTTGACCGGCGATCCGATCACCGGTGCCCAGGCCTATGCCCGGGGCCTCGCCGCACGTTGCACGCAGGATGGCGACGCGACGTCTGCCGCTCTCGCCATCGCGGAACGGGTAGGAGCGAACCACGCGGACGCCGTGCGCACCTCCAAGCGAGTCCTTCTAGAGGCACGCGGACGTACCGAGGCCGAGCGCTGGGCAATTCAGGACACTCACTTGTCACGCTTCTTTGGGACGAGCGCATCCCGTGAGCTGACCCGCGACGTCGTATCCGACATCTCCGGGTAGCAGCTCGCTCGACTACGCCCGCGCAACCGCCGCGATGAACGGGTTCACTGAAGGCGCCGTCGCGGGGAATGCCGCCTCCATCGCGGCACCCAGCGCGGCTGGGTCCCACTGGCCGTTGCCCCGAACCTCTTCGAATGTTGACCAACCGGAGTAGATCCCGACACATCCCCCGTACACGGAGAACATCTGACCGGTGAACGCGCAGTCGCTCGAGGCGAGATAGGCGACCAGCGGGGAGATGTTGCTCGGATCCCAAGCCGAACCGTTGACCCTGTCCTCCCATCCCGGGGTCTGGAGCGTCAACCTGGTCCGCGCAATCGGCGCGATGCCGTTCGCCCGCACGCCATATCGCTCCAACTCCCGCGCATGAACCACCGTCATGGCGGCGATGCCCGCTTTCGCGGCCGCGTAGTTGGTTTGGCCGACGTTCCCGTGCAGTCCGGCCCCGGATGCGGTGTTCACGATGGCGCGCGGGCGACCAGTGCCTCGCTTCGACTCATCGCGCCACAGAGCGGCCGCGTGTCGACTCACGTTGAAGGTCCCCTTCAGATGGACGTCGATTACGGCGTCGAACTCCTCTTCGCTCATCGACACCAGCATGCGATCCCGCAGGATGCCCGCGTTGTTTACGACGATGTCCAAGTCACCGAACGTATCGACGGCGCGCTCCACGATCTGCGCGGCTTGAGCAAAGTCCGTCACGCTCTCAGTGCTCGCGACTGCCTCACCTCCGGTGCTGTTGATCTCGTCGGCAACCGCTTGCGCCGCCGAGACATCGGCGCCTGATCCGTTGGTCGAAGCGCCGAGATCGTTGACCACGACCTTGGCGC
>JAODNL010000376.1 GCA_025465405.1 Pseudonocardiales bacterium
CCTGCGGTCGCCAACACTGCCAACCCGACGAGTTGAATCGCCGCAACACCAAGGTTGCCGCCACCTGCGTTCAAGCCGAGCGCCCAGCCCTTGAGCCGTTGCGGATAGAAGGAGTTGATGTTGGCCATGGATGAGGCGAAATTGCCGCCACCGACGCCCGCGAGCGCCGCGACGATCAACAACGTGTCATAGGAGACACCGGGTTTGAAGACCAAGCCCGCCGCGATCGTCGGGACGAGCAGCAGCAATGCGCTCACGATCGTCCAGTTGCGTCCACCGAACTTCGCGACCGCGAACGTGTACGGCAGCCGCAGCACAGCACCGACCGCGGTCGGCAGCGTTGTGAGCAGGAACTTCTGGGCGGCGGCGGTCTTGAGGTCGTGGCTGATTCCGTACTCCGGGGTCAGGAACAGCACGAAGACCGACCACAGGCTCCAGATCGAGAAGCCGATGTGCTCGGAAAAGATCGAGAAGACCAGGTTGCGGCCGGCAATCCTGGCCCCGCCGCCCTTCCAGAACTGCGCGTCGTCCGGACGCCAACTCTCGAGCCAGCGGCCTGATCGCGTGATGATCTGCTCGCCGGTGGGGGCCACTACTTGGGTCGTCGTCATCCGGGTGTCCTTCGCTGAGAGGCGGAGACTGTCTGCTTCGACGAAGCTAGGAACGCCCGATGTCCTGGCAATACAGGTCATGCAACGACCGCGAAACATCTTCCGCACACGAGCGAGTGCAGCGCCGTGAGGTACCGCGGCCTTGGGCTACCAGCACGGGACGGTCATAGTCGCCGACTGGTACCGGGCATCGACGCCGGGTCGGTATTCGAAGCGCTGCCATGAGAATGACCAGGTATGACTGGCAATCTGCCGTCGACGCGACCGGTCCGGATTCGGCTAGCGGGCTTCGAGGAACCTCAGGACCGCCAGTACCCGCCGATGACCGGTTTCGCTCCCAGGCAGGTCGAGCTTGGTGAGGATGCTGCGCACGTGCTTTTCGACCGTGCCCTCGGACACGAAGATCTGCCCGGCGATGCCCGCGTTGGACCGGCCCTCAGCCATCAAGGCGAGTACTTCACGCTCCCGCGGTGACAACGCATCCAGCGGGTCGCGTCGGCGCCGAGCCTTGACCAGCTCCTGTACCAATGACGGGTCCACCACCGAGGCGCCCGCGGCGATCCGCTCGACCGTCTCGATGAACTGCGCTACGTCAGTCACTCGACTCTTCAACAGGTAACCCAGCCGCTCGCCACCTGCCAACAACTCCATCGCCTCGTCCACCTCGACGTGCGCGGACAGCACCACGATGGCCGTGTCCGGCAGTTCCTGACGGATCACTCGCGCGGCGTCCAAACCCTCGGTCGCATGTGCCGGCGGCATCCGGATATCGACGATCGCAATCTCCGGCTTGGTTGAACGCACCAGCGCGAGCAGCTCGATCCCGTCGCCGGCCTGACCCACGACCTCGAACCCCGAGCGGTCGAGCAGGCTGGCCATGCCCTCACGCAGCAGAACATCATCATCGGCGAGCACGACTCGGGTCGGCATCCCACGAGTATTGACCATCCCGGCCACGACCGCCGCTAACCGCACGTCATCATGCCGCCACGCGGGCAACGCACTCACCCGGCGACGCGGCGCTGCCGGGGCTCGGATGCCGACCAAGAGTCCAGGGCAGGTTCCAGGTACCCGGTAGCGGGGTTGGCCGCCTGCCGGGCAGACGGGGCCACGGTCATTCGCAATCGTCGGAGATAGGCAACATTCACCGCGACGCGAGGAGGCAGCGATGGGTACGAACGGACAGGCGGCGGCTGGGGTGACGGTTCCCGACACCAAGCTGGCCCGCGACGCGACAGACCTGGTGCGCGATACGGCGACGGACCTGGTTTACAACCATTCCCGCCGGGTCTTCTGGTTCGGCAGCTTGCAAGCGCGAAACCGAGGGCTCTGCTACGACCCTGAGCTGCTGTACATCGGGGCGATTTTCCACGACCTTGGCCTTAACGAGCAGTTCCGCGGTAGCGGCCGGCGCTTCGAGGTGGACAGCGCCGACGAAGCCCGGCATTTCCTGCAGGGCCATGGCGTGCCCGAGGACAGCATTCGCCGGGTCTGGACAGCCATCGCCCTGCACACCACGCCAGGTATCCCGGAATTCATGGAACCCGAGGTCGCCCTGGTCACCGCCGGAGTCGAATACGACGTGCTCGGCATCGGCTACCACGACATCAGCGACGCCGTCCGCGCCGAGATCACCGCCCTGCACCCGCGCCCGGACTTCAAGCGCAGCATCCTCAAGGCGTTCACCGACGGCATCGCACCGAAGCCGGAAACAACGTTCGGCAACGTCAAAGCCGACGTCCTGGAGCGCTTCGTCCCCGGCTACCAGCGCGGCAACTTCGTGGACATCATCCAGAACTCCGACTGGCCTGAGTAGTCGGCTTGCCCTGCGGCTTACGCCGAATCAGCCCGAGCCGCACGGCACCTCGGTCGTGGTCGGGTGCATTGCGGGGGCGTTCGACGTATCCCGTTAGGCGGCCGCGTTGTAGTGGGCGGCGATCTGGGCGGCGGTGAGCTCGGACGCATAGACGGCTGCCTCGTCGAGACCGCCTGCGAAGTAGTTGCTGGTCGGGGCCGAGGGCCAGCCGCTGACGTTGTCGCCACCGATGCGCCAGTATCCGTTCTGGTTCTGCGCCGTGGCGACGGCATTGCCGGCGAACAGCTTCGACGCCGCGCTCGCCCAAACCCGAGCGGCCAGCCGCGCACGACCGCTGCC
>JAODNL010000385.1 GCA_025465405.1 Pseudonocardiales bacterium
CTTCATGGAGGTCGCGAAGCTGCGTGCGGCGCGGCTGCTGTGGGCCAAGCTGGTCAAGCAGTTCCAGCCGGCGAGCGAGAAGTCGCTGTCGCTGCGTACCCACTCGCAGACCTCGGGATGGTCGCTCACCGCGCAGGACGTGTTCAACAACGTCATCCGCACCTGTGTCGAGGCGATGGCGGCGACGCAGGGCCATACCCAGTCGCTGCACACGAACGCGCTCGACGAGGCTCTCGCGCTGCCGACGGACTTCTCCGCGCGCATCGCCCGCAACACGCAACTGCTGCTGCAGCAGGAGTCCGGCACGACTCGCGTGATCGACCCATGGGGCGGCTCGGCGTACGTCGAGAAGCTGACGTACGACCTCGCGCGGCGGGCGTGGTCGCACATCGAGGAGGTCGAGGCGGCCGGCGGTATGGCGAAGGCGATCGACGCCGGCCTGCCGAAGCTGCGGATCGAGGAGGCGGCCGCCCGCACCCAGGCCCGCATCGATTCGGGGCGTCAGCCGGTGATCGGCGTCAACAAGTACCGCTCGGACGCCGAAGAGATGATCGACGTCCTCAAGGTCGACAACTCGGCCGTGCGCGCCGAGCAGGCAGAGAAGCTGGGCCGGCTGCGGGCCGAGCGTGACGATGGCGCGACGAAGGCTGCCCTCGACGCGTTGACCCGCGCGGCAGCCGCGGCCCAGGAGGGCACCCGACGGCCGGGGCTGGAGCAGAACCTGCTGGCGCTGTCGATCGATGCCGCGCGCGCGAAGGCTACTGTCGGCGAGATCTCCGATGCGCTGGAGCTGGTGTACGGACGGCACGCCGCGACGATCCGCACCATCTCGGGGGTGTACCGGGAGGAGGCTGGGCAGGTGAGCGTCATCGAGGAGACCCGCGCCGCGACCGCGACGTTCGAGCAGGACCACGGCCGCCGGCCGCGCATCCTCGTCGCCAAGATGGGTCAGGACGGGCACGACCGGGGTCAGAAGGTCATCGCCACCGCCTTCGCCGATCTGGGTTTCGACGTCGACGTCGGTCCGTTGTTCCAGACGCCGGCCGAGGTCGCGCGCCAAGCGGTCGAGGCCGACGTCCACATCGTCGGCGTCAACTCACTGGCCGCCGGGCATCTCACCCTGGTGCCCGCCCTTCGCGACGAGCTCGCCGCGCAGGGACGACCGGACATCCTGATCGTCGTCGGGGGCGTCATCCCGCCGCAGGACTTCGACGAGCTGCGCGCCGCCGGTGCCGCGGCGATCTTCCCGCCCGGCACCGTGATCGCCGAAGCGGCGCAGGACCTGTTGCACGTCCTGGACGACCAGCTGTCGCATACGGGATGACTCAGCTCGCCGACGGCGTGCTCGCCGGTGAGCGGGCCGCGGTTGCGCGGGCGATCACGCTCGTCGAGTCGCGCCGCGCCGACCACCGCGCCGAAGCGCAGGACCTGCTCGTCGACCTGCTACCCCACACCGGCAACGCTGGCCGGGTCGGCATCACCGGTGTGCCGGGCGTCGGAAAGTCGACGTTCATCGACACCCTGGGCAGCAATCTCACGGCCGAGGGGCACCGCGTGGCGGTGCTTGCCGTCGACCCGTCATCCAGTCGCAGCGGCGGCAGCATCCTGGGCGACAAGACGCGTATGACCACGCTCGCCACCGACCCGCGTGCGTTCGTCCGGCCGTCGCCCAGCGCCGGCACGCTCGGCGGGGTGGCCAAGGCGACCCGCGAGACCATGCTCGTGATGGAGGCCGCCGGTTACGACATCGTGCTCGTCGAGACGGTCGGAGTGGGCCAGTCGGAGTACGTGGTCGCGGACATGGTCGACACGTTCGTGTTCCTGGCCCTGGCCCGCACCGGCGATCAGCTCCAGGGCATGAAGCGCGGCATCCTCGAGCTCGCCGACGTCATCGCGGTGAACAAGGCCGACGAGCAGCATGAGGACGAGTCTGCCCGAGCGGCGCGGGAGCTGTCCGGCGCGCTGCGCTTCCTGCGTGGCGGCGACGCGGACTGGCAGACGCCGGTCGTGACCTGCAGCGGTCTGCACAACGTCGGGCTCGACAAGGTGTGGACGCACGTCCTGCGCCACCGCGACTGGCTGGTCGCGCACGGCGTGCTCGAGAGCAAGCGACGCGCACAACTGGTCGAGTGGACGCGGGCTATGGTGCGCGACCGCCTGCTGTCCCGCCTCGACGCGCCGGGTGTCCGCGAGGCGGTCGCGGCCGCGGAGGCAGCCGTGCTGGGCGGTGAGCTGACCCCTGACCAGGCCGCTACCCGCATCGTGTCCTACCTCGACGAACGACATTGACGTCGTTGTCGTTGGTTGCTGCGATGCTGGCCGGATGAGCGAACCACTGACCAGAACAGCGGCGTCCGAGGCCGTTGCCGACATCGGCTGGCGGTACCTGCTCGGGACGTTGTGCGCCTACGTTCCGGTCAGCTCGTACGACGACGCTGTCGCCGTGGGGTCTCTGGTCGTCGCGGAGGCGGGTGACGACGGTGAACAGCACCTGAGGTTCGACGTCCGGCCGAGGCGCGTGGAGCTGGCGCTTCAGGACCGCGACGTCGCCAACGTCACGCCGGTCGACGTCGCCTTGGCGGGGCGCATCACCGCGGCGCTGGCCGAGCACGGGCTGAGCACGCTCGCGTCGCCAGATGCCGAGTCGAGCCGCTCGGTGCAGACGATCGAATTCGCGATCGACGCGCTCGACATCGCGATGATCCGCCCGTTCTGGAAGGCCGTCCTGGCCTACGAGGACGAGCCGGGCCACTCGGGTCCCGAAGACCCGCTGGTGGATCCGCTACGGCAAGGCCCGGCGATGTGGTTCCAGCAGATGGACGAACCGCGGCCGCAGCGCAACCGGATCCACTTCGACATCACCGTCCCGCACGACGCGGCCGAAGCGCGCATGCGTGCGGCGCTCGACGCCGGCGGCGTCCTCGTCTCGGATGCCCACGCCCGGTCGTTCTGGATTCTCGCGGACGCCGAGGGCAACGAGATCTGCATCTGCACCTGGCAGGACCGCGACCCGTCCACCTGATCCGCTGAGAGCAGCGATCCGCGCGCTCTGCGGCAGTCTGTTGGCATGACCGGTATCGATCCTGGTGCGAACGCCGACCCTCGGGCTGTCGTGATTGAGCACATCGAGGCCTTCAATGCCCACAGCAGCGAACGACTGCTCGCGGGCTTTGCCGCAGATGCGATCTGGGTAACCGGACAGGACACCACCAGAGGGCGTGCCGGTCTCGCTGAGCTCTTCGACCCGTGGTTGTGGAGCCTGAACCCGTCGCTCACGGTGAGCAGACTCGCAGCAGAGGGAAACGTCGTCGCGGCAGAGCTTCGTGAGCAGCTGACCGTCGACGGGGAGCTCCGCACGATGAACATCGCAGTCTTCTTCGACGTGTGTGACGCTCAGATCGTGGTGGCGAAGGTCTATCGGGAAGGCCACGCCGACATCGACTAGGTCCGCCGCGGACGCCGCCGTCAGTCGCCTTAGATGCTTGATCAAGAGACCTCGCCGGTCGACATTCGACCGAGCGGGTCTGTTGATCACGTCGCGCACACGGTCAGAACCCCCGTCGGCTCGGAATTGGTCGGAACACAGGTCCGGCGTTGTTCGATGATGGTGGGAGTGTTCGTCGCCATCGAGGACTTGACATGCCTAGAGTTCCGCCGTCCAACGGACGGCCTCGCCGAGGGTCGGCTCAGGAGCGGTCCGCCGCATTCCGCGCGGCTCAGCTCCGCGCCGAACGGCGTCGGCGGGTTCTGATCTGGGTGGCGCCAGCAGTTGTCGTCGCCGCGGCCGCGGTCGGGATCGCCGTCGCCGTGCAGCACAGCTCCAAGCACGCGTCAGCGCAAGCAGGTAGTGATGTCGCCACCAGTGTGCTCACCGGCCCGGTGGGACCAGAGGGCATCGTCCTCGAGCAAGGTCAGCCGCTCGCAGCCGCGAGCACGGCAGCGGCGGGGCAGACGATCGACGGCATCCAATGCAATGCCGCTGAGCAGGTCGCCTACCACATTCACGCTCACCTCACGGTCTACGTCGACGGGGCGCTCCGGCCGATTCCCGCCGGCGTCGGGATCGTCACGCCGGTTGCCCAGCAGACCGCCAACGGTGCGTTCTACGGCGCCACCCGCTGCT
>JAODNL010000398.1 GCA_025465405.1 Pseudonocardiales bacterium
CATCGGCGCGTACCGGTCTTCGCCGAAGACCTCGCGAACTACGTCGACCGCGAAGTCGGTGTGCTTCGCATCGTTGACTGTGATCGGGTATTCGTCGCGATACGTTGCCTCGACGTCCAGCCCGTACGCCGCGCCGATCTGCCGGCACAGCGCCGGCGCCTCGCGGCGCATACGTTCGCGACTAGCCGCAGAGAACGTCCGAACAGTGGCGTCGAAGTGAGCGTCGTCGGGGATGATGTTTCGTTTCGTGCCACCGTGAATCGACCCGGCGGTGAGAACGACTGGGTCGAACACATCGAAGCGCCGGGTGATCAACGCGTGCAGCCCGGAGATGATCTCGGCCGCTCCGGAGATCGGGTCCCGGCCCAGATGCGGTGTCGAGCCGTGCGCACCCTCGCCGTGGACCGTCACGTCCAGCCAGTCGCTGGCGGCCATCAGCGTGCCGGACCTGGTGACGAACGTGCTGGACGGGTACTTCGCGGACATCACGTGCATGCCATATGCGGCGTCAGCACGCCGACCGGCGGCATCGAGCACGCCTTCGGCGATCATGTGCCCGGCGCCGTCCCAGCCTTCCTCGCCGGGCTGGAACATGAACACCACGTCGCCGGCGAGCTCGTCGCGATGCGCATGCAGCAGCTTGGCGCCCCCGACCAGCATGGCCATGTGCAGGTCGTGCCCGCAGGCATGCATCGCGCCGTCTATCGTGCTGCTGTAGTCAACCCCGCTGCTCTCCTGCACCGGCAGCGCATCCATGTCACCGCGCAACAGCACCGTCGCGCCGCTGCTCTGCCCGCCGCGCAACACCGCGGTGATCGAGGAAAGGCTCGTGCCGAGGGTGATCTCGACGTCCAGATCAGCCAGTTCGGCCAAGAGGGCCGCCTGCGTCCACGGCAGGTCCAGGCCGACCTCGGGATGCTGGTGAAGTCGGTGCCGCAGGGCTGTCAGGTCAGGTGCGAGCTGCTCCGCGTCATCGCTGAGCGCATCGTCCAGTGCCATATCGGGGGTTCCACCTTGCTCTCCGTTTCGGTGGAACGGACGCTAGGATCGAGCTGTTGCGGGCCTGTTACAGACACAGATTCCCGCAAAACAGGGGGAGATTTTGCTAAATTCCGCCAACCTTTCCAGGGATGACCGGCTCCTGATCGATGCCCTCCAGGTCGCGCCGCGCGGCTCGTGGGCCGCGATCGGGGACGCGGTGGGCATCACCGCGGTGACCGCCGCCAAGCGGTGGGCGCGCCTGAGCGAACGCGGAGTGAGCTGGGTGACCGCGGCCCCCGGCATGGCGCTGCGAAACGCCCAATGCCTCGCCTACGTCGAGATCACCTGCAACCCGACGCACCGGTTCGAGGTCGCGGACGCGATCGCCCAGCACCGCCTTGCGGTCACCGTCGAACTGACCACGGGTAGCGCAGACATTCTGGTGACCGTTGCCGCGGCGGATCTGACGACGATGTCGCACTACCTGCTCGAGCACCTTGATCAGGTGGAGCACGTGCTGAGCTCCCGCGCCCGAATCGCGACTCGGCTCTACGGTGAGGGTTCTGCTTGGCGGGTGAGGGAACTGGCGCCACCAGCGGTCGCCGCTCTTGAAAAGGTGCGCGTCCAGCAGCTAGCCGACGTCGGCGCAGACGGCCCGCTGCAGATGTCGGACAGTGTCAAGGCGATGCTGACCCAACTGGCTCTGGACGGGCGATCGTCCTATGCCGAGCTCGGCGAGATCTCTGGAACGAGCGCCACCACCGCCAGACGGCATGTTTCGCGGCTGCTCGAATCAGGGGTCGTCATCCTGCGTACCGACGTGAACGCCCAGGCAATCGGCTGGCCGGTGCAGGTCTATCTCTGGGCCAATGCGCCGGTCGACACCCTGCCCGAGACCGCACGGGCACTGAGCCGTTTCCGGCAGGCTCGCCTCACGGCGACGGTGACCGCCGGCCCGAGCCTGGCGCTGTGCTCCTGGCTGCAGACGGTCGAGGAGGTGCATCGTCTGGAGCTGGCAATCGCGGCCAAGCTGCCTCATGTCGAGGTCGTCGACCGGCTCATCGTCCTGCGCACGGTCAAGAGGATGGGCCGGCTGCTCAACGAGGCCGGCGATGCCGTCGGCGTCGTGCCCATCAACCTTTGGGACGACCTGCTGCCGCATGAGCCCGGTCGTCAGGCGGCCGTCGCCTGAGCCCACAGCGGCTCCCTTGTTCGGCGTTGCGATCAGGATTAGCGTCGATCTGTCCGCATCCGGCGACGAGGAGGTACGTCATGCCGATCGATCCGAAGACGACCGCAGTCGTACTGATCGAGTACCAGAACGACTTCACGTCCGAGGGCGGCGTGCTCCACGGTGCCGTGGCCGAGGTGATGGACAAGACGGGCATGCTCTCGAACACCCAGCGCGTCGCTGAGGCCGCCCGTGCGGCCGGAGTCACCGTCATGCACGCTCCGATCACGTTCGCCGCGGGCTACCACGAGATCAGCTCGCACCCCTACGGGATCCTCAAAGGCGTGGTCGATGGCAACGCGTTCGTCAAAGGATCGTGGGGCGCCGCCATCGTTGACGACCTCGCCCCGGCCGACGGTGACATCGTCGTCGAAGGCAAGCGCGGCCTAGACACGTTCGCCAGCACGAATCTCGATTTCATCCTGCGTAGCAAGGGCATCACGACGATCGCGCTCGGTGGATTCCTCACTAATTGCTGTGTCGAGTCAACGATGCGCAGCGGCTACGAGAACGGGTATCAGGTCATCACCCTCAGCGACTGCCTGGCCGCGACCTCTGCCGAGGAACATGACAACGCACTGAAGTACGACTTCCCGATGTTCTCCAAACCCATGGAATCGAGCGACTTCATCGCTGAGGTCGGACGCTGACCCGCAGGCCAACCGCTCCGATCAGCACTCCGTCTCGATGAGCCTGCGGTTGGGATCGGTCTGAGTGAGGTTGACGAGATCGCCGACGCGGCCTCGATACCGATGGTCAGCATGGCGCTCGCGTTCACCCTGGTCCACCCGGCCGTCACGTCGTGCCTGATAGGCCCGCGCACACCCGAGCAGCTCGACTCCATTCTGGACGGTGCGGACACCTGCTTGGACAAGGCGACTCTGGACGCCATCGACAAGGTGGTGCCGCCAGGAACGGTGCTCAATCCGGCCGACGCGACACTCGACGCGCCTGCTCTGAGCCCGGAGGCGCGTCGGCGGCCCATCCGTCCGCGCTGACCGTGGGCTCGAGGTCCCGACGGTCTGGCCAGGGCGCTGTCGAGGCGCCCGTCTCGTTCGCGGTGAACGTGACGGTAACGCTGAGGGGACGCCGCAGAAACGCGCTGACCTTAGCGTCGGTCCATGTCCGTCACGACGACGCTGGCACTCGTCCTCGCGGCCGTGGGGCTGGCGCTCGGCGGGGCCACGGCGGCGTTACGCCCGTCGCGGGCGTCGGCCGTCCAGGCCGTGGCCGGTGGCCTGCTGCTGTCGCTGATCGCGTTCGACCTGCTTCCGGATGCGCTCCGCCACGGCCGCGAGGCAGGCGTGTCGTCGGGGGCCATCGCCGCTGTCGCAGTGACGGCGTTCGCGGTCGTGACCGCGACGATGAGACGGATCGCCACGCCAGACATGATCGGTTGCTGCGCCCAACCGGTCGGGCGGGTGGCGGCGATCGCCCTGGCCACGCACGGCATGGCGGAGGGCGCGCTGCTCGGCCTCAGTTCCGGGCTCGCTGCCGACACCGGCCCGCTGTTGCTGGTCGTCTTCTGCTTGCACAAGGCGGGTGAA